>NZ_LMMI01000038.1:0-12313 GCF_001422775.1 Methylobacterium sp. Leaf87
ACGAGTTCGTAGCGCGCGAACGTGCCCTCGCTCGTCGACACGTCGGCCCCGTCCACGATGGCGCCCGTCGTCGGGCCCGCACCGGGTAGGATCGAGGAACAACCGGACACGAGGCATGCCGTCAGGGCCGCGAGAGCCGCTGTGCGAACCATTCAATTTCTCCAGGCCGGGTTTCGCGCGAAGCGCGGTCCGGCAGTGCCGCCCATTCCGCGACGGCGAGACCGGGAGCGCCTCGTCTCGACGTCGAACCCGGCGGCACGTTCGCGGGCAACCCGTCATCCCTATGGGGCAAACGCTGCCATAAGATTAACGGATCGTTGTTGCGCGAGGCTGGATTTCCAGCCGACCGGGACGTCTCCGCCCAGAATGCGTCACGAGGGTGGCACGGTCACGCTTGGGCTTACGGCACCGTTGGCGACGGTCGCCCTCGATCCGGGGAGACCTCCGCCCGCAGCAACCGCCCGAGGGCGTCGGCGGTGAGATCGACCCTGGCCGGGACGGGCTGCACGCCGCCGAAATGCAGCACCGCGTAGTCCGTCGCCGTACCGCCGAAGCCGGGGCGGCAGTTCGGCAGGGCCGGGGCGTGGTCGCCGAACACGCAGAGGGTCGCCGAGATCCCTTCGCGCGCAACGCGGTCGTCCAGCCCGGCGATGAGCCTGTCCACCGCCTCCCCCGTATGGGCCAGGTGGTGGAGATACTGGGCGTGCGGATCGTCGAGGCCGGGCAGACGCCCGGGCTTCCACGGCCCGTGGTTCTCCATGGTGACGCAGAACAGGAACAGCGGACCGGTCCGGGCCCGGATCTCCACCAGAACCCGCTCGGCCAGGGCGATATCGCCGACATACGGTCCGACGCGGGGGGCGTCGGCGAAGTCCTCCTCCATGACGAGGCGGTCGAACCCGAGGCGGGTCACGACGGCGGCGCGGTTGAAGAAGTCGCGGTGGAAGGGGTGGACGAACAGGGTCGCGTAACCGGACCGCCGGGCGAGGCCGGCCAAGCTCGTCGGCTCGGCGCCGCCCCCCGTGAGGTAGGGATCGAACCGGCCGAAACCGAGATCCTCGGCGTCGCGACCGGTGAGCACCGCGTGCTCGGTCCGCATGGTGTAGGCACCGTGGGCCGGCACCCGCAGGCGGCCGTACCGGGTCGCGCGGGCGCGCAACGCTGCCATCACGGGCAGGGCGGGGCCGCCGAGGCGAACCGGATCGACGAAGGATTCGAGCTGGACCACCACGACGACGTGGTCCGATGCCCCCGAGGGGACGATGGCCCGTGGCGCCTGTTCGACCGGCGCGCGCAGGCTCAGCCAACGTGCCGCATAGGCCAGGATCGTCGCCGGCAGGCCGTAGCGGGCGATGTCCGCTTCCAGGGCGGGCGCGGGGAAGCGCGCGGCGAGCCAGCGGCTAAGGACGCCCTGCCCGGCCATCCGCGCCAGGGTCCAGAGGGTCAGAGGCAAGGCGATCACCGCCAGTACGGCGACGCTCGGCTCGTGCGGCAGCGCGGCCGGTTCGACCCGGTACCAGAGGACGACTCCGAGGACACTCGCCAGGATCGGCCCGGCCATCCGCGGATCGGTGAGGGGCCGGGTGTAGTAGAGTTCGGGGTGGCGCGGCACCTGGCGCAGGAGCGCGAAATCGCTGAACACCAGGGGCTCGCCGATGACGCCGCGCTTGAGCCGGCTCACCACCGTCAGGATCGCCACGGTGAGCACGCACGAGAACCCGGCGAGCCAGGGGCGCCACGAGAACGCGAACCAGAACGCGGCCACGAGAGCGTAGGCCGAGAGTCGCACGGCGAGGTCGCCGGGACGCCGGCCGATGGGACGCACGCCGCGCCCGTCGAACGCCTCGATGGCGAGGCTGAGGGCGAGGGCGGTGACGAGGGCCGTGAGGATCAAGCCGGGTCCGCCTTGTCTGGAGTTTTCGCCACCGGGGATGCGTCCTGCGCACCCAGCCCGACTCCCCGCCGGGCACGCAGGAGCCGGACGATGGGGTTGAGCACGGCGTAGCGCGCCCGCATGGCCAGGAGGGTGCGGCGGCTGAGGGCGAGCGCGGAGGGCGCGGTGGCATCGCGCTCGGCGCTCAGGCGGTCGAGGAGCTGCTCGGCCGAGCACGGCTTCATCGCCACGGGATCGAGGTAGAGCGGGTAGAGCAGGAGCGTCCCGGCCACGAGTTCGTCGAGGGCGAGGCGCCGTCCGCGGTTGGCGTTGGGCGCCAGATCCTCGGTCAGGCCCCAACCCGAATAGAACGGGCGCCCGTGGACCGCCACGGTGAGGCCACGGATCAGGGCCTCGAACCCGGCCAGCGACGTCATGGTCTCGACGTGGTGCGCCCGGTCGAGGAGATCGACGATGGACAGCCCGCCGACGATGCGGTCGGCGAGCGCCAGGGTCTCGGCCTCCGGAATCCTGCCCGGCCGGAAGCCGGCCTCGACGTCGGGATGCGGCTTGTAGAGCAGGAAGGCGTCGGGGTTGCGGGCGCGGGCCGCCGCCAGCAGGGCGCGGTTCGAGCGCACCACCGGCGAGCCGTGCCGCACGGAGGCGTCGTCCTCGACCTGCCCCGGCACGAGGACGATGCGGCGGTCCGTCGGCCACGATCCGGATTCGTCCGACAGGCCGACATTGTACTTCGTCAGGCGCCGCGCGACGACGAGGCGGCGCAGGGCTTCGGCCCGCGCCACGAGATCGGGCGGGAAGGCGACGGTCTTCAGGATGCGCGCGAGGCGGCTGTCCTGCCGCGGATCGTAGTAGATGCCGGAATCGTCGACCACGATGGAGGCGCCGGGCTGCAGGCTGGCACCGAGCCCGACGGAGCGCAGGAACCCGTCCTCGACCCGCCACAGGGGCAACCCCGCCTCGGCGCAGAGGGCTTCCAGGCGCTCGGGCATCCGCGTCGCCCAGGCGAGGACCCGGGCGCCGGGGGGCGCACGGTGCACCGCGTCCTCGGCCGCCATGGCGTGGATGGGCGGGCCGAACGGGCCGGTCGTGAAGGCGTCGAGGCCGGGCCGCTTCCACCGCGAGATGCCGACGAGCACCGTCGGCCGGTCGTTGTCGCGGAACCGCGCCCGCAGCCACGCGACCTTGTCGAGGCACTCCGCGCGGGCGATGGGCGCGCGGGTCCAGGGATCGAACCAGTGGATGCCGGCGCCGTAGGCGTCGTCGAGCTCGGTCGGCGGATCGGCTTCGACCACATCGGCGCCCGCGAGGCGCGCCGTGCCGGCGCTCGCCGCATCGCCGGTGAAGACCCGCGCGGCGGCGGTGCAGGCGGCCCAGGGGTCGACGGGGGCCCGCACGACCCGCAGGCGCGGCGCGGGTGCGAGATCGGCGCAGCCCTCGGGGCCGGCGGCGACGAAGTCCACCTGCGGGTGACGGGCCAGCACGCCGGCGACGAAGGCCCGGGTCCGGGCCGGGGTCGCCGCGCCGTCGAGGAGGATCAGCGCCACGCCTTCGATCTCGGCCACCGCGCCGGCCCCTGCCGAAAACCGGTTTCGGCCGTGCAGGCGCAGATGCGCCAATCGGTCGGCCAGGGCCGGATCCGCCCGGACGCCGCCCATCGGCGCCCCGTCGAGGGTGAGGCGCAGGCTCGCCATCCCCGTGGCGGGCGTGTCGTAGGGACTGAGAATCGGTCCCGGCGCGACCGTGAGCACCGGCCGCCCGAGACGGCTCAAGGCGGCGACCGTGACGCCGTCCGCACCCCAAACGACCGCGACGGTGCCGGGCTGGAACGGGTGGGCGAACGCGCTGCCCGTCGCCGCCGCGACCTGCGTGCGCAGGGCCCGGATGGTCCGGCCGGTGGAGAACAGGGAGGGCGGCGGGTTCGGGCGCATGAACGGTTCGACCAACACGGGAGGGCCGCCGCGTCCGGCCCGATGCTGCAGGCTCTAGAGCATCGGCCCGAACAGTGGGAACCGGTTTTCGGACCGGTCGACCCTGAAACACCGCGAACGCGCAAGCGGCCGTCCCGATGCGACCCGTTCGCGGGGCCCGATGCGACCCGTTCGCGGGGAATGGCCGTCTGCCAAGAGCTGCGTGGCCGCCGGGTCACACGGATTAAAATTCGTTTTGTGCAACCATGCCTTAAGATTGCTGCCTTTCAACGGCTATGCGACGTCTTCCATCGTGACATTCGCCCGGGTATCCGGGCTTCAGGACCCCGCGCCTCGGAATGCTGCAACCCCGCGCCCCCGCGCATCGCGACGGACCCGCCACGTTCCTGTTCCTGCAGGGCGTCGCCTCCCCGTTCTTCTCCGATCTCGGGCGCAGCCTCGAGGAGCGCGGTCACCGGGTCCGGCGAATCAACTTCTCCTCCGGCGACTGGCTGTTCTGGCGTCTGCCGGCGGACAATTATCGCGGGTCGTTCGAGAACTGGGGCGGGTACGTCGCCGAGTACATCGCCCGGCACGGGGTCACGGACATCATCCTGTTCGGCGATTGCCGGCCCTACCACGTCGCCGCCCGTGCGGCGGCCGAGCCGTCGGGCGTGCGCCTCCACGTGTTCGAGGAAGGCTACCTTCGGCCGAACTGGATCACCTGCGAACTCGGCGGCGTGAACGGTCACTCGTCCCTGCCCAAGACCGCCGAGGCCATCCGGGCCGTGGCGCGGCGCCTGCCGCAGCCGGGGCGTGCCATGCCGTCGAGCGGGGACATGGCGCGGCGCAGCCTGTGGGATGTGGCCTACAACATCGCCAATTTCGGCTTCCCGTACTTCTTCCCGCATTTCCGCAGCCACCGACCCAACCACATCGCCGTCGAATATGCCGGCTGGATCAAGAAGTTCGCCCGCCGCGCCCATACGCGGCGCGAGGCGGCCCGGCTCAACGAGGCCTACACGGCGGTGGGGGTCGATTACTTCCTGCTGCCGCTTCAACTCGACAGCGACTACCAGATCCGCGTCCACTCCCCCTTCCTCGGGGTCGAGGCGTTCATGGACCGGGTGATCGCCTCCTTCGCCGCTGATTCGAAGGGCGCGACCCGGCTCCTGATCAAGCTCCACCCCCTCGACAGCGGTTTGATCAACTGGCGCAAGTACGCCCGTCACTCGGCCAAGCGTCACGGGGTCAACGACCGCCTCGACATCATCGACGGCGGCGATCTGCCGAGCCTCATCGCCGGCAGCCGCGGCGTGGTGCTCGTCAACAGCACCGTCGGTATGCTGTCCCTCGAACTCGGCTGTCCGACCCTCGCCACCGGCGAGGCGATCTACAACCTGCCGGGCCTCACCGATGCGGGCGGCCTCGCGACGTTCTGGACGGCGCCGGTGGCGCCGGACCCCGACCTGATGCGCGATTTCCGCCGGGTCGTCCTGCACCGCACCCAGGTCAACGGCGGCTTCTTTTCCCGCGAGGCCATCGCCCGGGCCGTGGCCGGGACGATCCCGCGCCTGGAGGCGACCCTCCCGGCCGCGGCACTCGCCGCCGCCCAGGCCGGCCGCGCCGAGACCGGGGATGCGCAGGATCTCGCGCCGGTCTACTGAAGCGCCGGCCCGCTCCCCTTTCCAGAACCCACAGAGCCGATGCCCGTCATCCTCATCACCGGCGCGTCGAGCGGCATCGGCGCGGCGCTCGCCCGTCATTACGCGACGCCCGCCACCACCCTCGTGCTGCACGGCCGCGATGCCACCCGCCTGGACGCCGTGGCGGAGGCCTGCCGCGCCAGGGGCGCGATCGTGGAGATCGAGCGCCTGGACGTGCGCGATCGGGTCGGCATCGCCGCCTGGCTCGCGGCCACCCACGCCGCCCATCCCCTCGACCTCGTGATCGTCAACGCGGCGATCAACGGTGGCGACCCCGGCGGCGACGTCGAGACGTCCGCCATGGCGTTCGAGACCGTGGCGGTGAACCTCGACGGAGCCCTCAACGTCGCCCTCCCCTGCGTCGACCTCATGCGCGCCCGCGGCACCGGTCAGATCGCCCTGGTCTCGTCGCTCGCCGCCTTCGCGCCCCTGCCCGACGCGCCGGCCTATAGCGGCACCAAGGCCGCCCTCCTCGCCCACGGGCTGGCGTTGCGCGAAAAGCTCAAGCCCCACGGGGTCAAGGTGAACGTGGTGACGCCGGGTTACGTCCGGACCGCCATGGGCGGCGAGTATCAGGGCTGGCGACCCATGGAGATCGACGCGGCGGACGCCGCCGCCCGCATCGCCAGGGGGCTGGCCCGCGACCGGGACATCGTCGCTTTCCCGTGGATCATCGCGGCCCTCGCCCGCGGCTCGGCCCTGCTGCCCGAGTCCCTGCGGCGCCTCGGCATGAGCGGGTTCAAGTTCAAGATCCGGACCGGCCGATGAGCCGCCCCCGCCTCGCCCTCTTCGTCCTCGAGGCCCTGCCGAACGCGCGCGCCGTCCGCCGCTTCGTCACGGACCATGCGGCCGACATCGCCTTCGTCGGCCTGTCCAACGCCGAGCGTCCGAGTTCGGGGGGGCTCATCGGTCAGGTGCGGCGGCATCTCGCGCGCTCGGGACCGGCGATCCTGCCGTATCTCGGGGTGAATTTCGGGCTGCCCGACCTGCTCTCCCCCCTGTCCGGGCTGACCCGGCGGCTGGCGGGAACGACGGACACTCCCACCGCGACGCCCCTGAAGGCCCTGTGCCACCGCCTCGGTATCCCGACCCTGACCGTGGACGACGTCAACGGGCCGGAGGTCGCGGCCCTGTTCGCGCGTCACACACCCGGGATCATCGTCACCTTCCACTTCGACCAGATCCTGTCAGGCGCGACCCTGGCGCTGGCGCCGCTCGGCGGCTTCAACGTCCATCCCGGCCTGTTGCCGCGCCATCGCGGTCCCGTGCCGACGATCCACGCCCTGGCCGAACCGGAGCCGGCCTTCGGCGTCACGGTGCATCGCCTCGCCGTCACCATCGATGCTGGGGCGATTCTTTTACGGGAAGCGGTGACATTGCCGGCCGACACCACGGCGACGCGGGCGTCCGTGAGCCTGCACGAGCACGGACGGGTGCTGCTGGACCGCGTCCTGGCGCAACTCGCCGACGGTAGGCTGCGAGAGGGCGAGACGCCCGCCATCCTGCCCTATTGCCCGTTCCCGGACCGGGCCCTGCTGACGGATCTGCGCCGGCGCGGGCGAAAACTCACGGACGTGCGGGATCTGGGCGAGGCCCTGGCGCTGAGCGCGCGGGCCTGAGGCGGACGTGAGCGTCGATCCTCTCCCCGCTCACGGGGCGATCGCACATGGTCACCGGTGTCATTCCGAAGCGCCGCAGGCGAACCCGGACCCGAAGGGCCGCGCCGAAGGCGTGCAATCGAGAGCCGCCGACAGCGCAAGGCTTTGTTAAACCGGTGTTTCTGGGTCCCGGGTTCCGCTGCGCGGCCCCGGGATGACAAAGCGTTGCGAACTTCAGAAGGCTCGAAACGCGATATGCGGTCCCCTCTCCCAGCAAGCCGGGAGAGGGGATGCGCGCCGAGCGCTGGTTCGCGGCCTACCGCGAGAACTTCTTGTACTTGAGCTTTTTCGGCATCAGCGAATCGGTGCCGAGGCGGCGCTTCTTGTCTTCCTCGTAATCCGAGAAGTTGCCTTCGAACCACTCGACGTGGCTGTCGCCCTCGAAGGCGAGGATGTGGGTGGCGATGCGGTTGAGGAACCAGCGATCGTGGCTGATGATCACCGCGCAGCCGGCGTAATCCTCCAGCGCCTCTTCCAGCGCCCGCAGGGTCTCCATGTCGAGGTCGTTGGTGGGCTCGTCGAGCAGCAGCACGTTGGCGCCGCCCTTCAGGGTGCGGGCCAGATGCACGCGGTTGCGCTCACCACCCGACAGGGTGCCGACCTTCTTCTGCTGGTCGGAGCCCTTGAAAGCGAAGGCGGCGCAATAGGCGCGGGAATTGATCTCGCGCTTGTTGAAATAGATGATGTCGTTGCCGCCCGACACTTCCTGCCAGACCGTAGCGCCGGGATCGAGGGCGTCGCGCGACTGGTCGACGTAGCCGAGATGCACGGTCTCGCCCACCGAGATGGTGCCGCCATCGGGTGTCTCGGAGCCGGTGATCATCTTGAACAGGGTCGTCTTGCCGGCACCGTTGGGGCCGATGACGCCGACGATGCCGCCGGGCGGCAGCTTGAACGACAGGTCCTCGATGAGCAGGCGGTCGCCGAACGCCTTGTTGAGATGGTCGAACTCGATGACGTTGTTGCCGAGCCGCTCGTCGATGGGGATGACGATCTGCGCCGAGGCGTCGATCTTGTCGTTCTGCTTCGCCACGAGTTCGTCGTAGCGGGTGATGCGGGCTTTGGACTTCGACTGCCGCGCCTTCGGCGAGGCCGAGATCCACTCCTGCTCGCGGTTGATGGCGCGCTGGCGGGCCATGTCCTCTCGGCCTTCCTGGGCCAGACGCTTCTGCTTCTGGATGAGCCAGGCCGAGTAATTGCCCTCGTAGGGGTAGCCTCGGGTGCGGTCGAGCTCGAGGATCCAGCCGGTGACGTTGTCGAGGAAGTAGCGATCGTGGGTCACGATCAGGATCGCGCCGGGATACTGCTTGAGGTGGCCCTCCAGCCAGTTCACCGTCTCGGCGTCGAGGTGGTTGGTGGGCTCGTCCAGCAGCAGCAACTCGGGCTCCCACAGCAGGAGCTTGCACAGGGCGACGCGGCGGCGCTCGCCGCCGGACAAGGTGGCGACGGGCATCTCGTCGGTGGGGCAGCCGAGCGCCAGCATGGCCTGATCGACCTTGGAGTCGAGCTCCCAGAGGTTGCCCGCCTCGATCTTGTCCTGGAGGGCGGTCATCTCGTCCGCCGTCTCCTCGGAATAGTTCATGGCGAGTTCGTTGTAGCGGTCGAGGAGCGCCTGCTTCTCGGCGACCCCCTCCATGACGTTCTCGCGGACCGACTTGTTCGGGTCGAGCTGGGGCTCCTGCGGCAGGTAGCCGACGCGGGCGCCCTGCGCGACGAAGCCCTCGCCGGTCCATTCCGTGTCGATGCCGGCCATGATCTTGAGGAGCGTCGACTTGCCCGAGCCGTTGATGCCGAGCACGCCGATCTTGGCGTCCGGATAGAACGACAGATTGACGTTATCGAGAATCTTCTTGCCGCCGGTGTAGGTCTTGGTCAGACCCTTCATGTGGTAGATGAATTCGCGCGCCATGCCGGTATCCTTGACCTGTGGGATCGGGGCCCTTCCGGGCACGGCCGATGCCGAATGATGGGGTGCGCGGCCCCGCGGCGGCCCTTTGGGGAGCCGGCCGGGCCTCGCACGATGCGCCGTCGGACGGTCCGGCCCTCGCCGTCGTCGAACCGCTCCGGGCCAATCGCTTCGCCTGATGAGTGTTGCGCCGGAGTATCAGGGCGGCGCGGGACCGGCAAGAAGATCGGACGCGCGGCGTCAGGCGAAGGGGTTCTTCACCACCTCCGGGGCTGTCGTGGCTTCGGCGATCGCCTCGGGCAGGCTCTGCCCTTCGAGGGCCTCGACGATGGCGGTGACCGTCGCCCGTAGGGCGCGCGCCCGTCCCAGGCCAGTGCGATCCCGGGTCAGGTCGAGGGAGCCGTGCACGACGATGCGGTCGCGACCGTTTTCCAGGCAGAGGCCGCCGATGGTCCGCACGGCGGCCGCGTCGGCGAAGGGCCGGAACACCGGCGGCGTCGTGTCTGACATGCGCGTCTCCTCTCTCAGAAAATCGCCCGCATCAGGTCGCGCCACAGGCGCCGGGCGAGGCGGTGCAGCTGGTTCCTGGCCCAGGCCTCGAACGAATCCGGTTCGCGAGTCCGCCCGCGCGGCGGCCCGCCGGCTTCGTCGCCCCGCGAATAGGTGCGCGGCTCGGGGAGGTCCATGGCGCGACGCTTCACCGAATCGGGCAGTCCCGGAAACACGTCGAGGCCGGCGACGCCGCGCAGCTCGGCGAGCGACACGGCGCGCCACTCGGCGTCGTCGCGGTTGGGCACGAGGTAGGCGCCCGCCTCTCCCCTGGCCGGATCGTACAACGCCTTGAACAGCTGCGTCGGCACCAGGACCCGGCCGTTGATCGCCTGCACGCTGTCCCCGGCATAGACCGGGCCGGTGACGACGAAGAGCGTGCCCCGGGCGGTGGCGAGGCGGCGCACGCTCTCCTCGATGGCCGCCCACAGGCCGCGATTCACGGCCCGGTCCTGCGGTACGATGTTGGCGAGGGTGAAGGATTGTGCCTGCGCGGCCCCCGTCGGCATATCGCCGGCCGGCGCCATGTGGCCCCGGTCGAACCCGCTGCGGACGTAGTCCTCGAGATGCGCCCGCTCCGCTTCCGGCAGGGCGTCCTCGTCGTGGAAGTCATCGACGCGGTCGACGGCGCGCGCCGCCGCGACGCTCGACCGGGTCAGGCGCTCGGCGGCATAGATCGGTGTCCGGGACACCCCCGAATGCAGGAGGGCGAACGCCGCGTAGCACAGGGGCGTCGCCTGCCGCGCGAGCTTCGGGTTGACGAGGTCGGGCCGCATTCCCTCCGCGAACTGCTCGGAGCAGGTCTGCGCCTGGGCGGGCCCGCCCAGGAGGACGAGGAGGGCGAGGGCGCGAATCAGAAGCACACCCGGACCTTGCGGGGACCGGACGGCGTCTCGCGCCAGCGATAGGCGCAGGGGCGCCCGAGGGAGCCCTCGAAGGGATGTACGTCGCGGTCGGACGGGCCGGGGCCGGCCTGGCGGCGACAGGGATGCCGGCCCGGACACGCAGACGTGAACGGGGTCCGGTCGACGGTGCCGCGGGGAGTCGTTTCCGCGGCCCGGGCGCCCCCGGCCGGCAGTCCGCAGACGAGGGCGAGGCCGGTGGCGAGGCAGCCCGATCGGAGACGGCGAATCATCGGGCGAGAACGCATGGTCTGCCTTCCTGCTGTCCCCTGCCTGCGGGCCCATGCCTGCGGGCCACCGGGAGCGACCGCACCGTTGATCGGCGGCGGCCAGAGGTTTAACTGCCGCCCTTACGCCGGACGCTCGCGCCTGTCATGGGGGGCGGGACGACCGGCCCTGAGCCCATGCGTGGCAAAGCCGTGCAATGACGTTATAAGTGCAGATTCAAGGGTCCCGGCTCAGTCCAGGGATCAACCGTTGGGATGGGGGAGCCGGCGCCGTGGGTGGCGAAGGGTCAGGCCCGTTCGGGCGGTCACCAGCGAACAACGGGTCAATGCCAGTGTCTTCAGCCAATCCCTCGATTCTAGACGGTCTCGACGAGACGTCCGCGCTGCGTCGGCTTCCCGAGAGCGATCTGCCTGCGGTGGCCGAGGCGGTGCGGGCCGAGATGATCGNCTCGATTCTAGACGGTCTCGACGAGACGTCCGCGCTGCGTCGGCTTCCCGAGAGCGATCTGCCTGCGGTGGCCGAGGCGGTGCGGGCCGAGATGATCGAGGCGGTGTCGATCACCGGCGGGCATCTCGGCTCGGGGCTGGGCGTGGTCGAGCTGACGGTGGCGCTCCACCACGTGTTCGACACCCCCGACGACCGCATCGTCTGGGACGTCGGCCACCAGGCCTATCCGCACAAGATCCTCACCGGCCGGCGCGACCGCATCCGGACGCTGCGCCAGCCCGGCGGCCTGTCGGGCTTCACCAAGCGCTCGGAGAGCGTCTACGACCCCTTCGGCGCGGCGCATTCCTCGACCTCGATCTCCGCGGCCCTCGGCATGGCGGTGGCGCGCGACCTCGACGAGGCGGAGGCCAAGGCCAAGGGCGCCCCGGCCCCGAAGCGCCGCAACATGATCGCGGTGATCGGCGACGGCTCGATGTCGGCCGGCATGGCCTACGAGGCCATGAACAACGCCGGCGCGCTGCACTCGCGCCTCATCGTCATCCTCAACGACAACGACATGTCGATCGCCCCCCCGGTGGGGGCGATGTCGGCCTACTTACTTCGCGCGCCTGGCCTCGGGCGGCACCTACCGGTCGCTCCGCGAGACCGCCAAGCAGCTCGGAAAGCTGCTGCCCAAAGCCATTTACCAGCGCGCGGCGGCGGCGGAGGAATACGCCCGCTCCCTCGTGGTCGGCGGCGGCACGATGTTCGAGGAGATGGGCTTCCACTATGTCGGGCCCATCGACGGACACAACCTCGACCACCTGCTTCCCATCCTCAAGAACGTCCGCGACACCGAGCAGGGGCCGATCCTGCTCCACGTGGTCACCCGCAAGGGCAAGGGCTACGCCCCGGCGGAGGCCAGCGACGACCGCTACCACGGGGTGGTCAAGTTCGACGTGCTGTCGGGGGTGCAGGCCAAGGCCAAGCCCAACGCGCCGGCCTACACCCGCGTGTTCGGCGAGAGCCTGATCAAGTGCGCCGACGCCGACCCCAAGGTGGTGGCCATCACCGCGGCGATGCCGGGCGGCACCGGCATCGACCTGTTCGGCAAGGCGCATCCGGACAGGACCTTCG
>NZ_LMMI01000039.1:0-16358 GCF_001422775.1 Methylobacterium sp. Leaf87
GATAACCAGCGCCGCCGCCAAGACCAAAGTCCCGCTGGCCGCCGCCGATGAACAGGCTTCTACGGGCCCATAGCCCAACCGTCAACGGCCAAATGACGGATTTGCGAAAAAACCTGCATCCGGTTCGGCAGAAGCCGCTCAAGGCCCGCCTGTGCCACGCAAACGGGATTTCCCGCGAGATGTGCCATTCGAACCGGTGAGCCGTGCCCCTCCCCTCCCCCGCCGTGCCCTGCCTCGGGGCCGTTCCCAGCCGGTTCGGTCGAGCGGAGCCCCCTCCCCTCTCGCGGGATCAGGCGGATCGGGCGCCTGCGCGGCGCCTTGCATCGCGAAGCACGTAGGCGGCGGCGCCCAGCACCATGGCGGCCAGGGCGAACCAGGTCAGGGCGTAGACGAGGTGGTTGTCCGGGAACGCGACGACCGTCAGGCCCCCCTGCGGCAGGCCTCCGGGATTGGGTGTCGCATCGGCGTCGACGAAGTACGGCGCGACCCGCGACAATCCGCAATCGGCGGCGATGGCGGCGACATCGCGCGAGTACCAGCGCCCGGCCGCCGGATCGTTGGCGCGCAGGAAGGCGCCGCCGGGCTCCGACAGACGCAGCAGGCCGGTGACCCGCACGGGACCGGCGACCTGGCCCGCCGCGCGGGTGGTGGGGTCGCGGCGGTCCCTCGGCACGAAGCCGCGATTGATCAGGATCGTCCCCCCCTCCCCCATCAGGGGGGTCAGCACCCAGAACCCGGCCCCGGCCTCGGTCACGGCCTGGACCAGGGTCTCGCGGTCATGGGCGAACAGGCCCGAAGCGAACACGCGGGTGTAGGGCTCGCAGGCCGGGGCACAGTCGGTGGGGGCCGGCACCGGCGCCGCCTGCAGGCGCGCGTCGACCCGGGCGACGAGGTCGTGCTTCCAGGCCCGGCGCTGGAGCTGCCAGGTTCCGAGGCCGGCGAGGCCCGCGGCGACGAAGCAGGCGAGGAGCCCGAACAGCCACAGGCCCGCGCGCGGGCGGGCCTGTGGGGCGGGGGCGGTCACGGGCGGCCCGCGCCGACGATCAATGCTGGTGCTGATGCGGTGCCGGCGCCGCGACCCCCGGTTCGGTCGGCACCGATTGGGGGGCCGGCATGTGCATGCCGTGGTCGGCCGGCATCATGTTGGTGTCGAGGTGGTACATCACCCACACGGAGCCCACGAGGGTGATCAGCACCAGGGTCAGGGTGAAGATCAGGGCGAGGATGGTCCACCCACCCTCGGACTTCGTGTTCATGTGCAGGAAGTAGACCATGTGGACCACGATCTGCACCACGGCGAAGCCCATGACGACGATGCCGGTGAGCCTCGGGTTGCCGAGGACGTCGCTCATCACCAGCCAGAACGGGATCGCGGTGAGCACGACCGAGGCCAGGAAGCCGGTCATGTAGTCCCGGAACGTGCCGTGGCCGCCGGGCTCCTCGTGGACGTCGCGCCCACTGCCCCGCGTGTGCAGGTCCTCCGATGCGACGCTCATCTAGAGGACTCCCATGAGGTAGACGAAGGTGAACACGCCGATCCAGACCACGTCGAGGAAGTGCCAGAACATCGACAGGCACATCAGCCGGCGCTTGTTCTCGTCCCCGAGCCCGCGCATCTGGACCTGGATCATGAGGATCACGAGCCAGACGATGCCGAGGCTGACGTGCAGGCCGTGGGTGCCGACCAGGGTGAAGAACGCCGACAGGAACGCGCTGCGCTGGGGCGTCGCTTCCTCGTGGATGAGGTGGTGGAACTCGTAGAGTTCGAGGCCGATGAAGCACAGGCCGAACAGGCCGGTGACGCCGAGCCACAGCAGCATGCGGCCCTGTTTCTCCTTCTCCATCTCCAGCATGGCGAAGCCGTAGGTGATGGAGGAGAACAGCAGCATCGAGGTGTTGAGCGCCACGAGCTTGAGGTCGAACAGGTCCTTCGGCGAAGGACCGGCCGCGTAGTTGCGCCCGAGCACGGCGTAGACGGCGAACAGGGCCGCGAAGATGAGGCAATCGCTCATCAGGTAGAGCCAGAAGCCCAGCATCGTTCCCCCTTCGGGATGATGCTTGCCCTGCGCGTCGTGGAAGACCGGGGTGTCCCCCGGTCCCTTGAAATCGTCGGCGGTGAAGGCCGCCGTGGAATGCGCCGCCATGGTTCTCAGACCCGTTCCGCCAGGAGTGCCGTGCGCGCATTCTCCGTCCGCACGACCTCGTCGACGGGAATGTAGAAGTCGCGGGCGTAGTTGAAGGTGTGGCCGATGGTGACCACCGCCAGCGCCACGAAGCTGAGCGCCGCCAGCCACCAGATGTACCAGATCATCGCGAACGAGAAGACGATGCTGAGCATCCCGAGGATGATGCCGGCCGCAGTGCTGCGCGGCATGTGGATCTTGTTGAAGCCGCTCACCGGCCGGACGTAGCCGCGCTTCTTCATGTCCCACCACGCGTCATGGTCGTGGACCACGGGCGTGAAGGCGAAGTTGTAGTCCGGCGGCGGCGAGGAGGTCGCCCATTCGAGGGTACGGCCGTTCCACGGATCGCCGGTCAGGTCGCGCAGTTTCTCGCGCCTCAGGAAACTGACCACCAGGGTGACGATGAACGAGGCGATGCCGAGCAGGATGAGGAACGCCCCGAAGGCCGCGATGACGAACCAGATCTGGAGCGACGGGTCGTCGAAGTGCTGCACCCGGCGCGTCACACCCATGAGCCCGAGGATGTAGAGCGGCATGAAGGCGAACCAGAAGCCCGTGAGCCAGAACCAGAACGAGGTCTTGCCCCAGAACGGATCGAGCTTGTAGCCGAAGGCCTTCGGGAACCAGTAGGTGATGCCCGCGAGCATGCCGAACAGCACGCCGCCGATGATGACGTTGTGGAAGTGCGCGACGAGGAACAGCGAGTTGTGCAGCACGAAGTCGGCCGGGGGCACGGCGAGGAGCACGCCGGTCATGCCGCCGACGGTGAAGGTCACCATGAAGCCGACGGTCCAGAGCATCGGCACGTCGAAGTCGATGCGGCCCCTGTACATGGTGAACAGCCAGTTGAAGATCTTGGCCCCCGTCGGGATCGAGATGATCATCGTCGTGATGCCGAAGAAGGAGTTCACGCTGGCGCCCGACCCCATGGTGAAGAAGTGGTGCAGCCACACGAGGTAGGACAGGATCGTGATCACCACCGTGGCGTAGACCATCGAGGCGTAGCCGAAGAGGCGCTTGCGCGAGAACGTCGCGACGATCTCGGAGAATACGCCGAAGGCCGGCAGGATGAGGATGTAGACCTCCGGGTGACCCCAGATCCACACGAGGTTCACGTACATCATCGGGTTGCCGCCGAGATCGTTCGAGAAGAAGTGCGTGCCCACGTAGCGATCGAGGGACAGCATCGACAGAACGGCGGTGAGGACCGGGAAGGCGGCCACGATGAGGATGTTGGTGCAGAGGGACGTCCAGGTGAAGATCGGCATCCGCATCATGCTCATGCCGGGGGCCCGCATCTTCACGATGGTGGCGATGAGGTTGATGCCCGAGAGCAGCGTCCCGATCCCGGCGATCTGCAGCGCCCAGATATAATAGTCGACGCCGACCCCGGGGCTCATGGCCGGTCCCGACAGGGGCGGATAGGCGAGCCAGCCTGTGCGGGCGAATTCGCCGACGAACAGCGAGGCCATCACCGTGAGGGCGCCGCTGACGGTCATCCAGAAGCTGAAGTTGTTGAGGAACGGGAAGGCCACGTCGCGGGCGCCGATCTGCAGGGGCACGACGTAGTTCATCAGGCCCGTCACCAAGGGCATCGCCACGAAGAAGATCATGATCACGCCGTGGGCCGTGAAGATCTGGTCGTAGTGGTGCGGCGGCAGGTAGCCCTCGTTGGCGCCGAAGGCCATGGCCTGCTGGGCCCGCATCATCAGGGCGTCGGCAAAGCCGCGCAGGAGCATGACCAGGGCCAGCACGATGTACATGATGCCGATCTTCTTGTGATCGACGCTCGTGAACCAGTCGCGCCACAGGGGCCCCCAGAGGCGGAAATAGGTGAGGCCGCCGAGGACCACGAGGCCGCCGAGGCCGACCATCGCGAAGGTGACGAGGAGGATCGGCTCATGCAGCGGAACGGCGTCGAGGGTCAGCCGCCCGAACAGGAGCTTCTGAAGATCCGGATTGGAGAACATGGGCCTGTCTCGTGAGAGGAGTGCCGAATGGGGCCGCGGGCGGAGGCGTCCGCGTTATTTGTTGAGCTGACCGGGGGCGACGGGATCGGTGCCGCCGGGTCCGTCGCTCTTCGTTCCGTCACCCTTGGATCCGTCCCCGGCCGGAGCGGCATCTCCCGCGCCGGTGGCGTGACCGGAATGATCGTGGCCGGAATGGTCCGATCCCGAATGCGGCTTCACCTCGGGCGCCGTGGATTTCGGCTTCATGCCCTGCGGCTGCTCGGGGCTGTGCGACGACCGCCCCGAACCGCCGACGGTGGCGGCGTTGCCCTCGTCGCCGCGCTCGGCGTAGCGATTGTCGTATTCCAGGCGCGCCCGGTTGGCGTGGCTGTCTTTGCCAGCGCCGCCCTTGGCGTCGATGGCCATCATCTCGTGCATGCACATCTTGCCGGGCACGGCACACATGTTGAGCACCCGCCCGTAGAGGCCGGGATCGACGGAGGAGTAGAACGTCACTGGCTCGCGCTCGCTCGGCCGCTCGAGTTCGAGGTAGGCGTCGCGGCTGAGCGGCTTGTCGGCCGCCTTCGCCTTGGCGACCCAGGCGTCGAAGCCGGCCTGATCGAGGCCGACGAAGCGGAAGTTCATGCGGGAGAAGCCCGAGCCGCTGTAGTTCGCCGACATGCCCTCGAAGGTGCCGGGCTTGTTGATCACGGCGTGCAGCTTCGTCTCCATGCCGGGCATGGCGTAGATCTGCCCGGCCAGCGCGGGGATGAAGAACGAGTTCATCACCGTGGCGGCCGTGATCTTGAACGTGATGGGCACATCGACGGGGGCGGCGATCTCGTTGACGGTGGCGATGCCCTGATCTGGGTAGAAGAACAGCCACTTCCAATCGAGTGCGACGACCTCGACCACCAGGGGCTTCACGTCCTTCGGCAGGGGCCGCGACGCGTCCAGGCGGCTCAGCGGCCGGTAGGGATCGAGGGTGTGGGTGCTGATCCAGGTGAGCGCGCCGAGCGCGATGACGATCACCAGGGGCGCCGACCAGATCAGCACCTCGAGGTGGGTCGAGTGGTGCCAATCGGGATCGTAGGTCGCCGCCTTGTTCGACGCGCGGTAGCGCCAGGCGAAGAACAGGGTCGCGGCGATCACCGGAATGATGATCAGCAGCATCAGCCCCGTGGAGGCGAGGATGAGGTCGCGCTGCCGCATGGCGATGTCGCCCGACGGCTGCATCAGCACCATGTTGCAGCCCGACAGCAGGCCGAACACGGGCAGGAGGAGGAGCGGTCTCAGAATTCTGACGGTCATGGGATCGGCTGACGCGGACTCGATGATGCCGCCCGTGCCGTGCCGCGGATCGGCGTCACGTCGAACGTGGCGCCTAGTGCGATGCAACAGACCGGCCTGACAAGGGGAAAGGTATGCTCTCAGGTAGGCACTGGGAGCATAGCCAAACCCTTTCCCCCGAGGCAATGTCCCTTACCGCCTCAGGGACATTCTCCCGCCCCGGTGGCATCGTGTCCCCGTCCCGGCCGCGGCGCCGCGGCTGCGACAGGGCAGCGCCGTTTCCGGGCCGGAGCGGCTTTCGCTTTGACGGGTGGTGGCGGCAGGCCCTAATCAGGACCGAGACTAGGTCAGGATCGAGACGAAGGGGCCGCGCCCAGGCGGACGCATCGCCCCCCATCCATCAAGCCAGCGAGCAGACGTTTCCCGATGAGCGCAGATTACGCAGTGCCGTCCTCGTCGGAGGCGGAGCGCCACGCCCACGAGGCCCTCTCGGACCATACGGTCGCCCCGGGCGAGATCGCCATCGGCGTGGTGATCGGCCGCGCCGCCGAGTATTTCGACTTCTTCGTCTATGGCATCGCCTCGGTGCTCATCTTCCCGAAGGTGTTCTTCCCCTTCGCGACGCCGCTCGCCGGCACGCTGTATTCCTTCGCGCTGTTCGCCCTCGCCTTCGTCGCCCGGCCCATCGGCTCGGCGATCTTCACGGAGATCGACCGGCGGCACGGGCGCGGGGTGAAGCTCACCATCGCGCTGTTCCTGCTCGGCGGCTCCACGGCGGCCATCGCCTTCCTGCCGAACTACGCGACGCTGGGCGCCACCACGATCTGGCTGCTCGCGGCCTTCCGGTTCGGCCAGGGCCTGGCGCTCGGCGGCGCCTGGGACGGCCTCGCCTCGCTGCTCGCCCTCAACGCCCCCGAGGGAAAGCGCGGCTGGTACGCGATGATGCCGCAGCTCGGCGCGCCCATCGGCTTCATGCTGGCCTCGGCCCTGTTCGCGTTCTTCCTCGCCAACCTGTCGGAAGCCGACTTCCTCGATTTCGGCTGGCGCTACCCGTTCTTCGTCGCCTTCACCATCAACGTGGTGGCTTTGTTCGCCCGCCTGCGCCTCGTGGCGACGGAGGAATTCGTCCGCCTCATCGAGATGCGCGAACTCGAGCCGACGCCGGTGCTCGAGACCGTGCGGGTGCATGGCCGCGACATCCTCGTCGGCGCCTTCGTGCCCCTGGCGAGCTTCGCGCTGTTCCACCTCGTGACGGTGTTCCCGATCTCGTGGATCAACCTGTTCACCCAGCGCTCGGTGGGCGAGTTCCTCATGGTGCAGTTCGCCGGGGCGGTCGTCGGTGCCGGCGCCATCGTGATCTCGGGCATCGTCGCTGACCAGATCGGACGCCGGACCCTGGTGGCCATCGCGGCCGGCTTGATCCTGCTGTTCGCCCTCGGCAGCATCGTGGCCCCACTGCTCGTCGGCGACAGCGAGGTCGGCCAGACCATCTACGTGCTGGTTGGCTTCGGTCTGCTCGGTCTCTCGTACGGCCAGACCTCGGGCTCGGTCACGAGCAACCTCGGCACCCGCTACCGCTACACCGGCGCGGCGCTCACCTCGGATCTGGCCTGGCTCATCGGCGCCGGTTTCGCGCCGCTGGTCGCCCTCAGCCTGTCGAGCGAGTTCGGTCTCGCCTGGGTCGGCGTCTACCTGCTGTCCGGCGCCGTCGCGACCCTCGCGGCCCTCGGCTACAACCGGCGCACCACCGCGACGGCCTGAGCGACTCGCCGTTCCACGGATACGTGGAACGGCGCATCCTGCCGTCGGTGGAACGGCGCGCCGCCCTACTCGGAACGGTCGCGCCCGGCTTGCGGCGCGGCATCCTCGTCCTCGTCCTCGGCGGTGGGGATCGCATAACGATCCGTCAGCCAGCGGCCGAGGTCGACGTCGGCGCAGCGGGTCGAGCAGAACGGACGGAACTCCGGCTTGGCCGGCTTGCGGCAGATCGGGCACGCCTCTTCGGGCGCCGTCGGCCAGGGAATCGGTCCGGTCACAAGCTGCTCCCCGGTGCTTGTCCCCACGCTCCCCGAACGGGAAAACCCTCGCCTTCCAAGAGACTTAGGGTCTCGTAGAGCGGCAGGCCGATCACCGCGCTGTGCGAGCCGACGAGCTTGACCACGAAGGCGCCGGCCAGCCCCTGGATGGCGTAACCGCCGGCTTTGCCGCGCCATTCCTCCGAGGCGACGTAGGCCTCGATCTCGCGACTCGACAGCCGCTTGAACCGCACCCGGGTCTCGACCACGCGTTCGCGCCGGGTGCCCTTCGGCGACAGGAGGCACACCGCCGTGTAGACCCGGTGCTGGCGCCCCGAGAGCAGGCGCAGGCAATCGGCGGCCTCGTCCGCCACCTCGGCCTTCGGCAGGACGCGGCGCCCCACCGCCACCACGGTATCGGCAGCAATCACAAAGGCTTGGCGCATGTCGTCACGCCGCCGCGCCGCGTCGCCCGCGACGTCGAGCTTGTCGCGCGCCAGGCGCCGGGCGAGCTCGCGCGGGGTCTCGGACTTGCGCGGCGTCTCGTCGACATCCGCCGGCAGGAGCGCGTCGGGCTCGATCCCGGCCTGCTGCAACAGGGCGAGCCGCCGCGGCGAAGCGGAGGCGAGGACGAGTCGGGCGCCGCCCGATGGCGCGGGTGACCCGGAGGCATCAGCTGTCGTCACGTGCGAACCGTCATGCGAAAAAAGTGATCCAGACAAAGGACTTACGGGAACCCTCGCCGGCCCGGAGCGACACCGCCCGGCAAGACGCGCGACGCTATCGGAATCCGGCCCGTATGGGAATGCACGCAGCCCCCATCAAGGCCGTGGACAACGCGACCGTGTCTGGTATGGTCCCTCCCGCGGCCCCAAACGCCGCACCGCAGGCCCCACGCCGCGGCTCGCGGGCGTAGTTCAGTGGTAGAACGTCAGCTTCCCAAGCTGAATATGCGGGTTCGATTCCCGCCGCCCGCTCCAACCTATCCCGTTGAAGCATCGGCCTTTCTAACGTTATGCCGCTGATCGCGCGGTCCCCGCGTTCCCCATGCCGGTTCAGGGCTGTTCCTGACCGCCCGGTGCGCCGCCCGTAATTCGGCGACCGCGCGGGATTTTCCGATGGCGCCGCGCGAGTAGCGCAGCGTCGTCGAGCCCTGCGCATGGGCGGCGGCCGACCGAATATGGTCGAGATCCGCACCGGCATCCTCGGCCTCGGTGATGGCGCCGGCGCGCGCGTCCATGTTCCACACGGCATCCGGCACACCGGCAGCCCGGGCGACGATGCGCCATTCCCGCCCGTAGGCCGACTCGGCGTAGGGCCGGCCGGCGGTCTCGTCGATGATCAGCGGTCCGGTGCGGCGGTCGGCTGGCACGCGCTCGAGGAGCGCCAGGACGATCGCGCAGAGCTTCAGGTCATGCGCGGCGAAGGCCCCCGTCTTCGTGGTCGCCTTGCGCACCACCAGGTCGGCCGCGAGGTCGGACCACGTGAGGCCGTTGGCCCAGCGCCGGCTGTTCAGGACGATGCCGGTCACCGGCTCGCCGGCGGCGATCGGCGTCCACTCGCCGATGACATCTTTCTGGCGCATCGCCGTCTCGAATTGAATGGCCGTCCCGAGCGCCAGGGACAGGCGGCCGCGCGCCAGGGCGCCGGCAACGAAGGCCTCGACGTGCACGAGTTCCATCGCGATCCGGCGGCGCGCCGGCTGGGCGAACCGGGCATGCTCCAGCACCTCGTAGAGCCGCCGGCACTCCGGCAGTTCGGCCATGATGCCGAAGGCGAACAACTCCCTCAGCTTCTTGATGATGCCGTAGGCGCCGCACCCGCTCAGGGCCGCCCGGGGCCTTCGGCTTCTTAGCCGCCCCGTACCAGCGGTAGAAATCGCCGATCTTGAGCGCGGCGAGCGCGCGGGCACCGAACGCCTTCTCGATGATGACGAGGGTGTAGGTGTCCTTGTGCCGGGTCGTGTGCTTGAGCCGTTGGAACGGGCTGGCCTCGTCGGTCTGGTATCGGCGTGACAAGCCGAGGATCGTTCCGTCGAAGCGCTGTGTCTCGCGCCCCTGGCCGGACGACCATTCCAGCATCTCGGCCTGGAGCTTCATGCAGGCGGCCGCGAGCAGATCCCGCTGCGCCGGGTCGTCGACGGCGTAGGGCAAGCGCACGGTCTCGGGCCGATAGCCGGCCTTCACGAGATCCGCACGGGCCACCCAATAGGCGACATCCGGCCCAGTCTTGCGCTTCCGGCGCTTGAGGCCGGGCGCTGTGAAGTCAGAGGGCATCGAGGTTCTCGGTTCCGTCGAGGCCGGACGCCTCGAAACGGGAGAGACCGTAGCGCCGATTCCAGAAGGCCTAGACAGCCAGCCAGAAGCGGCCGCCCATGACGGGATCGATCTTCGGCAAGCCGTGGCGCTCCAGGACGATCGCCTTGGCCGCCCACTCCGCCAGCGCCTAGCAGGGTGTTGAAGAAGTCAGCCAGCGGCGGGCAATGAAGCGGATTTCGTCGCCGCAGTGGACGCGGATTTTGCCGCGAAGCGAGCCGTCGGCCTGGACCTCGGCTAATCCCGAGCCGCAGACCGCATCCATCTCGTCATCGCCAATCCCGTCGAACACGATGGCGGCGCGATCGCTCCCGCGGGTGGCTCCGCCAGCAAAAGCTCCGGTGACACACCCGAAGGCGAACTCGCCGCGGCCGTCCTCGAAGAGGATGTAGGCCGGCTCGACCATGTCGGCGTAGTCGTCCTCGTAGCCAGGCAGCTCAACGATTGACCCTGACCCAGCATACTGGTCCGCGCTCAGCGCAAGTTTTTCGGGCATCCTGAACCCTGAAGGAGGGTGGATGCCATGCCTCGCAAGCGCTTCACGAATGAACAGATCGCCTTCGCCCTGCGGCAGGCGGAGAACGGYGCGACGGTGGACGAGGTCTGCCGGAAGATGGGCGTATCCGAGCCGACGTTTTATCGCTGGAAGAAGCAGTTCGTCGGCATGGGCGTGCCGGAGATCCGACGGCTCGAGCAGCTGGAGGACGAGAATGGTAAGCTSAAGCGGCTGGTCGCCGATCTGACGCTGGACCGCTCGATGCTGCAGGACGTGCTCAAGGATCAGTGGTGAGGCCCGCCGTTCGCCGTGAGGTCGCGGGTCATCTACAGGTGGCCTACGACATCAGYGAGCGTCGGGCYTGYCWGGCCACCGGCTTCGGCCGTTCGTCCCAGCGCTACAGGAAGYGCTCGGACCCTCAGGTCGCGCTGCGGATGCGGTTGAAAGAAATGGCCGCGGCGCGGGTGCGCTACGGCTATCGGCGGCTGCACATCCTGTTGCGACGGGAGGGCTGGGAGGTGAACCATAAGCGCACCTACCGGAACAACCCGCGACGAAGGGCTGTCGATCCGGTCCAAGCTGCCNCTGCACATCCTGTTGCGACGGGAGGGCTGGGAGGTGAACCATAAGCGCACCTACCGGAACAACCCGCGACGAAGGGCTGTCGATCCGGTCCAAGCTGCCMAAGCGCAAGCGGGCTTGGCGGTATCGCCAGGGACGACCGGCGATCGGTGGACCCAACGAGGTCTGGGCSATGGACTTCATGTCCGACCGCCTGTTCGACGGGCGTCCGTTCCGGATCCTGACGGTCGTCGATTGCCACACGCGAGAGGCGCTCTCGCTCACACCGAGAGCCAACGGGACGGCCCAAGAGCTTGCGGGTCGACAATGGGCCGGAGTTCGCCGGTCGCATGCTCGACCAGTGGGCCTACCTGAACGGGGTCGAGATCGACTTCTCCCGACCGGGCAAGCCGACCGACAACGCCTACGTCGAGTCGTTCAACGGCCGCCTACGGGCGGAATGCCTGAACGCCTCGTGGTTCCTGTCGCTGGCTGATGCCCGCGACCGCATCGAGGACTGGAGGTGCCACGACAACGACGATCGCCCCCACACGGCCCTGGGCGGCTTGACGCCCCGAGCCTTCGCCAACCAAGCTGTCACAGCCCGAGACCTTGCATAGGCCGTGGACCNACAACGACGATCGCCCCCACACGGCCCTGGGCGGCTTGACGCCCCGAGCCTTCGCCAACCAAGCTGTCACAGCCCGAGACCTTGCATAGGCCGTGGACCACAAACGGGGTCAACTCCAACATGGCTCAAAGCCGTACCTCAGGAAGGACCACTTTTCAGGGGGAAGGCCAGCACAGCAAGAAAATCCATGTGTCCCGCTGCGGGGACAGCATTGTCTTCAAGTACGGCAAAGGCGATCCTATCAACCGGCGGATCACCGACATCGACTCAGCGGATGCCGTCGAGTTGGCAACGGCGATAAGTCAGATTTTCGCCGTCGATAATCCCAGCGCGCCCAATCCTCCCATTAAAAAATTCGTCGACTCTGTTATGGAGGGGCAGAGACTGGCAACAAGCGTCATCGTTGAACCGTCCTCAATGGCTACACCTCAACCACTCACATGCTAATCTGATATTTAATCAGATATGAAACAACTTAGGTAATTTGGAAACAGATGCCCTGAGTTGTTTTCCAGCCAGAATATTGGCAGGCCGCGCCCGACGATGATGAGCACTATATCTACGCTATAGCCCTCTAATACCGCACTGTGCGACTTCCAGAGCTAGGCCATTTCTGAATGGCCGGGTCTGGTGGACTCCGAAAGGGCGGCTTTCCAGGAGGCAGGTCGCGATGGCTGCGGTCCCTTGCGTCGCCGTATTTCCCGAGAACGATCGAGTTTCAAGAAATAGTAGCCGCCTTTCGTTGGCGGTCATCGATACGGGATCATCGTTTTAGATGTATGGTGCAAGACGTCGGTTGGCCGGCATCCATGCTGATAATCCGGTCAGCGTGTGCCCTCCGCTGCCGGCCAGACGACCTCCAGCGCCGTCCCGATGATCCGCCACGCACCGTCGATCCGGGCGTAATGGTCGGCATAGAGGCCGAGCAGCAGCAGCGGATTCGGATCCGGCTTCGACGCGGTTTCGAAATCGATCAGATAGCAGCGTCCCTCCGCCGTGTCGGGTCCGGTCAGCGTGACCTGATGATTGGTGATCGCGTGCATGAAGGGGTAGCGGCCCCGCCCGTCACGGTCGAACTGGCGAAAGGCATCGGCCAGCCCCGCCTTGATCGCGGGCAGCCCCGTCATCGTGCCGACCGTGACCGTCACCGTGGCATCGGGGGCGAACACCTGATCGAGACCGTCGATGTCGCCGCTGTCGAGACTGGCGGAATAGCGCAGTCGAAGCTGGCGGATCTCCTCCACCTCCAGCAGCGCGGCGATGCGGGGATTGATCATGCTCATGCCGCCGCCTCCATGGCTGGGGACCAGGCCGGATAATCGGTATAGCCCCGCGCACCCGACGTGCCGTAGAACGTGGTGCGATCGGCCTCTGCCATCGGGTGGCCTTCTCGCCAGCGTTCGACGAGATCGGGGTTGGCGATGAAGCCGCGACCGACCGCGATCAGGTCGAGCTTGCCGGCCTTCAACGCCGCTTCGCCGGAGTGTCGATCGAAACCGCCCGCCGCGATCAGCGTACCGCGATAGGTGCGGCAGAAGTCGGCGGAGAACGTCTCCGGCATCTTCTCGGCACCGATCGTCAACTGATCGCTCAGATGGACGTAGGCGAGCCGCCGCGACTCGAAGGCTGCCGCCGCTTGCACCCATGTCTCCGCTTCATCGGCAAAGGGCCGCATGTCGTAGAGCCGGCCGAACGGCGAGATGCGGACGCCGACCCGTTCCATCCCGATCTCCGCCGCCACCGCGTCGATCGTTTCCATCAGGAAGCGCAGCCGGTTCTCAACCGACCCGCCATAGCGGTCGTCACGGTCGTTCAGCGCTCCGTTGATGAATTGCTCGAACAGATAGCCGTTGGCCCCGTGAAGCTCGACGCCGTCGAAGCCGGCATCGATCGCACGGCGGGCGGCACGCACGAAATCCGCCGTGACCCGCGCCACGTCGTCGGTCGACAGCGCCCGTGGCGTGCTGACCGGCACCGGGCCGGGCTTCCCGTCCTCGCCGATCGTGAAGGCGGTGACGCCAACCGCCGCCTGTCCGGTCGGGCCGACCGGTGCTGCGCCACCCGGTTGCAGCGAAACATGCGAGACGCGACCGACGTGCCACAGTTGTGCGAAGATGCGCCCGCCCTCGGCGTGCACCGCATCGGTGACATGGGCCCATCCGGCCTTTTGCGCGTCGTTGAAGAGGCCCGGCACGTAGAGATAGCCGCGTGCCTCCTCCGACACCGGCAGCCCTTCGGTGACGATCAGGCCGGCCCCGGCGCGTTGCCGATAGTAAAGCGCCGTCTGCGCGTCCGGGATCTCATCGGGGGCGCGGGCGCGGGTCATCGGCGCCATGACGACGCGGTTGGCAAGTCGCCGGTCGCCCAGATCATAGGGTTCGAACAACATGGTCATCGGATGGTCCTTGATTGGTTCAGGCCGCCAGCGCGTGCGCGGGCGGGCGAAGGCTCGGGAAATGCGGCATTACGTCGCGCACCAGATCGTCCATCAGCGCGGCATGCGGGCGACGGCTGATCTTGGGATTGAGCGCGGCATGGTTGATGCCGGCATCGCGCGCCTGTCCCAGAAACTCCGCCAGCGCCTTGCTGCCTGTACGGAAGCCGGCGCGGATCTGCTGCATCGGCTGGTCGCGGTCGGCGACGAGGTCGAGGTAGCCGGCGATGCCGATCGGCTTGAAGACGCCGTCGCCCGCCTCGCGTTCGACCAGACCGCGCCAGTCGTCCGCGAAGTCCGTGAGGCGGTCGATCGACGGCGACGGCGCGATGAAGCCCTGCATGTTGGCCGCCACCCACTCCAGCGACTGCTGGCCGCGGCCGATGGCGATCGTCGGGATGGGTCCGAATGCCGGCTTGGGCACTAGATCGAGCTGGCCGTCGCCGCGTCCGAAGCGCGGCGAGGCAAAGTGCGGATAGTCGGTCCCGATCACCGTCCGATAAACGTCGAATGCGTCGCGGAACCGTTCGCCGCGCGTGGCGAAATCGATGCCGAACAGCGGATATTCGGACGGACGATCGCCCGACGACAGGCCCAACATCATGCGACCTGCCGACAGCCGATCGACGGTCGCCACCTGCTTGGCGAGCAGCTTGGGCTCGCGCAGCGGCAGGACGATGCCGGCCGTTCCCAACGCGATCGACGTCGTGACCGATGCGATCGCGGCGAGATAGGTCAGCGGCTCGAACACCTGACCCGCATCGCCATAGCCGGGATCGTAGAACGGCACGTCGCGCATCCACAGCGCGCTAAGGCCCGCCGCATCGGCCGCGATCGCCGCAGCCATATGGCCGCGCATCGTCGGTGCGGGCGCATCGGGGTAGGTTTCCAGCGGCATGATGAGGCCGAGCGTCAGCGCCCCGGGCGCGAACAGGCTGTGGTGGCCGGGGTGACGGGATAGGGAAGCGGCAGGCATCGGATAACTCCTTGTCCCGCCTCTATCTAGAGCCTCGCTCACGGACGATAATGTGTTGCGTATGACGACCACTCCGTCCTAGCATTCCACAATGGACGTACAGGACCTCGCCGGATTGATCGAGTTCGTGCGGGTGGCGCAGGCCGGTAGTTTCACCGCCGCCGCTGCCACGCTGGGGCTGACCGGGTCGGCGGTTGGCAAGAGCGTGTCGCGGCTGGAGGCCCGCCTCGGCACCAAATTGTTCCACCGCACGACTCGGCGGATCACGCTGACCAATGAGGGCGAGGTCTATTACGAAAGCTGCGTCCGCGCTCTGGAGGAACTCGACGATGTCGAACAGCGGCTGATGACCGGGCGCAGCGAGCCGGTCGGCCGTGTCCGGCTGGACTTGCCCGGTGCGTTCGGGCGACGCCATGTGCTGCCGATCCTGCAGGAACTGGTGCTTCGGCATCCGGGCCTCGACCTGTCGATCAATTTCAGCGAGCGGACCGCCGTCATCGTCGAAGAAGGGGTCGATCTGGCGGTGCGGATCGGACGGCTGACGGACGACGCCGATCTGGTCGCCGTCCCGCTCGGTCGCCAGCGGCTTGTGATCTGCGCGTCACCCTCCTACCTCGCCGGACATGGTACGCCATCGATGCCGGCCGACCTCGCCTCGCGGGACTGCATTACCGGCTGGCGGCGGGACGGGCACCCAGCTTGGTTGCTGCGGCAGGCGGATGGGACCATCACATCCGTCCCGGTGCGCGCGCGTCACGAACTGAGCGACGGCGAGGCGATGGTGGCAGCGACGCTCGCCGGCGGTGGCCTGTGCCAGCTCCCCACCTGGCTGTTGGCCGAACACCTCGCGAGCGGTGGGCTCCGCACGGTGCTGGACGATCACGCCGGTGCGGAAATGCCGATCCATGCTGTCTGGCCCCGGTCCCGCTACGTGCGCCCCGCCATCCGGGTGATCGTGGCGATGCTTCGACAGCATGCTCAGATGCGGCCCTCTCCCTTTTACGCCTGACGGCAACCATGCCGCTCGATATCGACGGCAACCCGTCCGACCTGATCCGGCATGCGGCGATGGCTTGGTTGATCGGCCAGCACGATGCCATCGCAGGTGATCGTCTTCGAACACCGGATTATCCCACGCCTGCCTTCGCGATCCGGGCAGGCTGTTTTCAGACGGCGTAAGACCCCGGCGCTTCGGGTCACGTCACAATGTGGCGTGCTGGCCACGCTTTCCCGGAAAGGAACCCCGATAAAGACGAGGGACGCGTTTTCGGAATCGATCGACAATCGGAAATGTCCGGCAGATGGATGCCCGACCTTTGGGAAGCGGTCGCCCGATCGAATGGCGTGATCAGATAGTGATATGGCGCGCTTGGCCACTGACCATTGGGTCGCTGCAAGGCACTTAGAGTCCGTCCGATAAGTCATGACGCTCGGCCCAGCCTTCGGACGAGGATCATGATGGCGGCGGCGTAGAGGAAGGCCTGAGCTGAGGCGAGGGTCGCTTCCGG
>NZ_LMMI01000040.1:0-11267 GCF_001422775.1 Methylobacterium sp. Leaf87
TTCAGCAGGCCTGCGGCATGCGTCCTGCCGCCAGCAGCTCGTTGATGTCGTTCACCACGCCCGGCAGGTCGGCGATCGTGTCGATGAGGAAGTGGGGCTTCGAATCGGCGAACATCGCGGCAATCCGCGTCCGCTCGGCGGCGAGGCGATCGGCAGGTAGCGCGCGGAACGCGTCGTAGGTCAGCCCCAGCGCATTGCCGGAGCAGGTGAGCGCCACCGTCCACATGCCGGCCTTGCGCCCTTCGAGGATGCCAGGCACCGTATCGTCCACCTTCACGCAGGCGGCGACATCGTCGATGCCGAGTGCGATCACGTTGGCCAGAGCCTGGGCTGGATAGGGACGCCCGTTCGGAACCTCGTCCGTGGCGACCACGTGGTCGGCGACGTAACCGTTGGTGGCGGCGAGTGCGACCACCCGCTCCATGACGCGGGCGGGGTATCCAGAGCAGGAGCCAATCTTGAGGCCTTTGGCCCGCAGGTCGGCGATGGCGTCCAGCGCACCGGGAATCACTGCGGAGTGCTCGGCGATCTTCTCGATCTGCAGCGGCATGAAGCGCTCGTAGATCGCGGTAACGTCGGCGTCGGTCGCCGGGTTTCCGTGAGCCGCGGCGTAGCGCGCGGTGATCTCGGGCTGGTTCAGAAGCGTGCGGATATGGTCCCATTTGCCCATGCCCATCGGGCCACGTGCCTCGGGCAAGCTGACGGCAACGCCGAACTCGGCGAAGGCCTCGACGAAGATCTGGGTCGGCGCGAAGGAACCGAAATCGACGACGGTCCCGGCCCAATCGTGCTCTTCCGATCTAAGCGTGCGGATATGGTCCCATTTGCCCATGCCCATCGGGCCACGTGCCTCGGGCAAGCTGACGGCAACGCCGAACTCGGCGAAGGCCTCGACGAAGATCTGGGTCGGCGCGAAGGAACCGAAATCGACGACGGTCCCGGCCCAATCAAGGATCGCGGCCTGGAGTGTCTTTGGGTGCTCGTAGGACATAGCTTTGCTTTCCTGTGCGATCAGAGGGTTGTGATGTTCAGTGCGGCGAACACATCGGCGATAGCCTCGACCGCGCGCTCCATGTCGGCAGATTCGACGTGGCCGATACAGCCGACCCGAAATGTCTCTACCTGCGTGAGCTTGCCGGGGTATAGGATAAAGCCCCGCTCACGCACGGCGGCGTAGAAGTCGGCGAAGCGGTATTTCGGGTCGTTCGGGGCGTGGAACGTCACGATGATCGGTGCTTGGATCTCCGGCGGCAGGAAGGACTTTAGGCCAAGCCGCTCCATGCCGCGGATCAGCACCTCGCAGTTACGTGCGTACTTGGCGTGGCGGGCCCGCAGGCCGCCTTCTTCGTCATATTGCAGCAGCGCCTCGTGAAGCGCCGCAACGACGTGGGTCGGCGGGGTGAAGCGCCATTGCCCGGTGCGCTGCATGTAGAGGTGCTGGTCGCTGAGATTCAGCGCCAGCGAGGGCGAGTTACCCTCTGCCTGGGCTAGAACGTCCGCCCGCGCGATCACGAAACCCATGCCGGGCACGCCTTCAAGGCACTTGCCCGAGGCGGCGATCAGCGCCTCGAACGGCACTGCGGCCACGTCGATCGGGAGTGCCCCGAAGGAACTCATCGCATCGACGATCAGGCCGCGACCGTGGCGCGCGACCACGGCGGCGATCTCGGGCAGCGGGTTGAGGATGCCAGTGCTGGTCTCGCAGTGGATCAGACCGACATGGCTGATGGCGGGATCGGCGGCGAGCAGTCTGTCAACGGCCTCGGGTGTGGTCGGCACGTCGTCGGCGGTTTCATAGACCGTGTGATCGCGTCCCAAGGCTTCGCAGATCTTCGAGAGGCGCTTGCCGTAGGCGCCGTTGACAAGGACCAGCACCTTGCCGGAGCGCGGGACCAGGGTGCCGATCGCGGCCTCGACGGCGAAGGTCCCGCTCCCCTGCAGCGGCACGCAGACATGGCTGCCGGTGCCGTTGGCGATCGCGACGAGACGCTCGCAGACGCTCGCCGTCAGGGCGTTGAAGCTTCCATCCCAGGAGCCCCAGTCGGTCATCATTGCCGCGCGGGTGCGCTCCGACGTCGTCAGCGGACCGGGTGTCAGGAGAATGGGTGCGGCGGCTGTCATGGTGATCCTGCCCGATCTGCCGTGGGATGGTCCGAAGCACCGCGAGGGCTTTGGAGACGGGTCGATCTTGCGTTCCGCCGACCCATCAGATCAAATCGTTTGTCGTGATGTCCGCCATTAGTCTCGCCGATCGGAAGCCATGAATCTGTTCCAGCTTCGCGCCTTCGACGCCGTCTCGCGGGAAGGCAGCTTCACGCGCGCGGCCCAGCGTCTCTGCATCAGCCAGCCTGCGGTCACCGGGCACATCAAGGCACTGGAGGAGCGCTACGACCTCGTGCTGTTCCGGCGCACCGCGCGGGCGGCTGAACTGACGCCGCAGGGCCAGGCTCTCGCCGAGATCACCGGGCCGCTCTTCGGGCTCGTGGAGCAGGCCGAGGATCTGCTGGAGGCCAACCGGACACTCGTGTCGGGGCGGGTCGAGATCGCGGTGGACTCGCCCCATATCGTGATGCCGCTGCTCGCGCGCTTGCGCGCCCGCCACCCCGGCATCGTCGTCGGGCTGATCCTGGGCAACGCAGTCGACACCCGTGAGGCCCTGCTGTCGGAGCGGGCGAGCGTCGCAGTCCTGACCGAAGCCGAGGCGCACCCGGACCTCCACCTCTCGCAGATCGCCGTCTCGCGCATCTGCGCCGTTGTCCCGCGCTCCCATCCTCTGGCGCATCGCGAGGCGTTGCAGATGGCCGACCTCGCCGGAGCCGCCATGGTCCTGCGCGAGCCCACCTCCGTGACCCGGCGGACCTTCGACCGGGCCTGCCGGAACGCCTGCATCGCGCCCACCGTGCTGATGGAGCTCGATAGTCGCGAGGCGGTGATCGAGGCCGCGGCCGCCGGCATCGGGATCGGGATCGTCTCGTCCCTGGAATGTGGCGAGGACGCCCGGATCGCGGCGATCCCCATCGACGGACCCGACCTCACCAACCGCCATGCAATCGCCTGTCTCGCCAGGCGGCGGAACCTGCGCCTCATCCGTGCGGTGTTCGGATTGGCCGCGCAGACCGATGCGGACGAGGCGACGCGATGAGTGGGAAGCCCCCAGCACCGGAAACCCGCACCCTGGCGGCCTCGCGCCATGACGAGATCCTGGCGCGCCTCGGTCAGGATGGAAGCGTCAGCGTCGAGGGCATGGCGGACCGCTTCGGCGTCTCGCGCGAGACGATCCGGCGCGACCTGAAGGCCCTGGCCGAGCGGGGCCGCCTCGCCATCGTCCATGGCGGCGCGATGCGACGCTCGGACGAACCCGTCCTCGCCATCCGGGAACGCGACAACCCGGCGGGCAAGGCGGCGATCGGACGGGTCGCGGCGGGGCTCGTCGAGGACGGCATGGTGGTGGTGCTCGATTCTGGCGCCACCACCCTGGCGGTAGCCAACGCGCTGGCGGGGCGCGATCCGCTCTTCGCGCGTCCCGTGCCGAAGGGCCTGACCATCTGCACCAACAGCCTGCCCGTCGGGCTCCTGCTCTGCCGCGTCGCCGGAATGCGGGTCCACTTCCTCGGTGGCGAGATTGAGGGCGCGGACGAGGCGGCGTTCGGCACCGACGCCCTGGCGGCGCTAGCGCGTTTTCGCGCCGATCTCGCCTTCGTCGGCGCCGGCGGTATCTCGATGGCGGGCGACATCACTGACTTCGCTCCCATGCCCACCGAGCTGCGCATCCGCATGCTGGCATCGGGCGAACGCGGGTTCGTGGTGGCCGACAAGACCAAGTTCGGACGCCTGACCCCGATCCGCCTCGCGCCGGTCCCGGAGGGAACCGGGCTGATCGTCGACGCGAAGCCGCCGGAGCAAATGAGGGATGCACTGATCGGGCGCGGTCTCGACCTGATCGTTGCTGGGTAATGTGAGTTTTTGTGGCTTCTTGATTTCTTTTGTTGCGCATCCGCGTTAGGTAATGGCTGCGCCGTCGGTCGCCCTCCGCCGACCGGGCGGCGGCAACAGACAGGATTTCAGGAATCATGAGCGCGACCGGCATGAGCCTGCCCGTTTTCGCCGCGGTCCTCGCCGCCGCCTTCATGCATGCGGGCTGGAACGCGGTCGCGAAGCTTCGCCTCGAGCCGATCCTCACCATGGCGCTGATCTCGGCCTCGGCCGGGTTGTTCGCGCTCCCAGCCTCGCTCTGGTTCGGATGGCCGGCTTTCGCATCATGGCCCTGGCTGGCCGGCTCGATCCTGCTGCACCTCGGTTATTACATCGCCCTGGCCGAGGCCTACCGGCACGCGGATATGGGACAGGTCTACCCCATCGCGCGCGGGAGCGCCCCGCTCCTGACGGCCTGCGCCTCCCTCCTGCTGCTGCAGGAGGCGCTGGCGCCGCTCGCCGCCCTCGGGATCGCGATCCTTTGCGCCGGGGTCTGTCTGATGGCGTTCGCGCGGGCGGGCGGCCAGCGCCTGAGCCAGACCGCCCTCGGCTACGCGCTGCTGACCGGGGTCCTGATCTCCGGCTACACGCTGGTCGACGGTCTCGGCGCCCGGGCGGCGGGAGACCCCCACGCCTATGCCGCCGCGCTCTTTGTCATCGATGCGATCCCGCTTCCGGTCTACGTCCTCTGGACCCGCGGGCGCGGCATCCTCGGCTCCGTCAAGGGGCTCGCGCTGCCCGGACTCGGGGGCGGAGCCCTGGCACTCGGTTCCTACTGGATTGCGATCTGGGCGATGACGGTCGCGCCCATTCCCCTGGTCGCGGCCACGCGCGAGACCAGCGTGCTGTTCGCGATGCTGATCTCTGTCATCGTTCTGAAGGAGCCGCTCCTCATTTCGCGAACGGCTGCTGTCATTGTCATCGTAGCCGGTGTGGTGGCGATGCGTCTTGCGTAGAGAAACCACCCGGCCCAGAATGCAAAACGGCAATTTTTACATAAATTTACTTCGAAATTCTAATTAAATGTTTATATTTCCGGCGATAGATCGCACTACATAACAATTGCATCGAATTATAATTAGAAGGTGTGATTTTGTACAATTTAAAGTGATTGGTTAATTTTAACGCAAATACCCCTTAAATAATAATCATCAATTAGTAGATTTATAATATCAAGACAAATCAGTTTGTAGTCGAATTGATATCGGAGTGACCGAGCAGTCAATAATCACTCTCAGCCTCTCAGCTTTTTGGCCACATCGAGAAAGGCAGATATCATCCGCGATTGAAGACGATCGCGCAAACAAACGATGTTCGCATCGTTATAAATCTCGGCATCGATGATCGGCAGCATAGTGAGGCGATCGTCCTCGATATACTCGGCCTCCGATACGAAGCCGAAGCCGACGCCGCTAGCGACGGCCTCGCGAACGGCCTCGCGGCTGCCGATCTCCATGACGACGCGGGGGCGGACGTCCTCCTTCGCCATCGCAGCTTCGCTGGCGCGACGCGTGTTCGAGCCATGCTCGCGAGCGACCATGGGCATGCCGTGCAACTCAGACAGGCGGATACCCGTGCGAGTGGGGGTGAAGAGTGGATGATCCCGTCGCCCGAAAGCGACGATTCTGTCGCGACTGTAGCGCGAAACCCATAGCCTCGGATCCTCTTCGAAATAAGCTAGGACCGCGACGTCGGTTCTGAACTCCAGAAGGTTCTCAAGGACCACCTGAGAATTGCCGGCCGAGACCGAAATCTCGATCTGTGGGTAGACTGCATGAAACGCGACCAGCATTTCGGTCGCATGGAAGGGGCCAACGGCACCAACCCTTATATGACCGGTTCTGAGTTCACGGCTCTCTGTGAGAAAGTGTCGTGCGTCGGCTTCTTCCGCAAACATCCGCCGAGTGATGTGTTGAAGCTGCCGACCAGCATCCGTCAGCCGCATCCGGCCTCCGGTACGAAAAAAGAGATCGACCGCATACTCGTCTTCCAGAGAACGGATCTGAGTGGTCAGCGTGGGCTGACTCACGTTGAGTTGGCTGGCCGCTGCGGTGACGCTTTCCGTGGCCGCGACGGCATTAAAAGACCGAAGTTGGGTGTAACGCATTGGTTTTTTATATAGAAACAAATCAAACTATCAATTGGACGGACGTTGATTGAAGAGGCACTCACTCCGATCAGAATAATAATTCTGAGGAGGGAAAAGTGCCTAAGCCCTGGACCTACGCGAACCCGGTCACGGTCGTTTTCGGCGAGGATGCCGTCGCAGCGATCCGCACCGCCTTAGCTGGCCGCCGTTTCTGCCTTCTGACCTATAACGATCATCCCTACTTTGACGAGATGGTCCGGCGGATCTCGCGGGAGGTCGGCACGCCGGACGTCGTCGTACGCGACGTCGAGCCCAACCCAAGCTTCAACGGTCTGCGGAGCGCTTGCCAGAGTTACGGGACGGCTGAGAAGGCGCCTGAGGTCATCGTCGCGTTCGGCGGAGGCTCGGTGATCGACACGGCGAAGGTGCTTGCAGCCTCCGGTGACGACTTCTCCCGCGTCCAGGCCTTTTTAGAAGGTCGGGCGGGTTCCGATACACTGAGCGCGACACCGATCATCGCCGTCCCGACAACGTCGGGCACCGGCAGCGAAGTCACCTGCTGGGCGACTGTGTGGGACACCGAGGCGAAGAAAAAGTACTCGCTCAACCGGCCGAACCTTTATCCAGAGCACGCGATCCTCGACCCGAAGACGTCGCTTGCGGTTCCGCGGGGCTTGACGCTATCGACCGGACTCGATGCGTTGTCCCATTCTCTTGAGAGCATCTGGAACGTCAACGCCAACCCGGTCTCGGCCAACCATGCGGCCTTCGCCGCGACCGAGGTGCTCGACGCGCTGCCGAAGCTGCTTGAGAAGCTCGACGACGTCGAATTGCGCGGCCGCGTGGCGCGGGCGAGCCTTTTTGCGGGCCTTGCGTTCTCGAATACCAAGACGGCCCTAGCCCATTCGCTGTCCTACTACCTCACCCTCCACCACGGGACCGTTCACGGGATCGCCTGCTCGTTCAGCCTTCCGACCGTGATGCGGAGCGTGATCGGCAAGGACACGGCATGCGACGCCGCGCTGAAGCGAATCTTCGGCGACGACCTAGCGGCCGGCGCGGACAGGCTGGAGGCCTTCCTCAACGGCCTCGGAGTTTCGACTGTCGCGACCGACTACGGCGTCACACGCGAGAACTGGATCGGCGCGATCGAGGACGCCCTCAAAGGCGAGCGCGGTCTGAATTTCATAGGCAGCCGCGAAGCCGTGCTAGCCGCGGCGGCGTGAGGGGAAAGCACATAGACATAAACAACAATCTTGGATCAGACGAAGTCGCAAACGGTCGCTTTTGCAAGAGCCCGGAACAACTAGTGGTGGTGACCAGGTTTACCCTGCCACGGACGTCGGCACCGTGATCAACAACCGACCCGCGATGCTGTTCGAGAACCAAGTCAATGGCGCGGTCAAGCTCGGGTCCGAGATCCTGCACGGAGCGCCACGCAGAGGCGCTCTTTTCGCCCCGACCGTTGTCGATCGAGTGCCTTAAATTTGCGAACCGGTGCACAAAAAGACCTTCGGCTTCGTATTCCCGATTGTGTGCGGCCCGGACGACATCGCTTAAGTGGTCCGGACTTCAAGCTCGGTCGACTTTGCCCGGTCGTCGGGTGTCTGCACCGACAGCATAGACTACGTCTCCGGCTTTGAGCTCGAAATCAAAACCGTCAACATCTGGGAACCCCCGGCTGCCGCATCAAGATTTCCCTGTTCGACATCGACAAGGACAGGCGCCTCGGCAAAAATAAAGGCATCATCAAAGCCGTTAGTGGGTATGCGCACCTTAGAAATCTGTCGATATCATCGATGACCTGATAAACCAAAATTTAAATCGTCATTGGATCGCTATCCACGTGTCACAACAATTAATTTCACAAGTAGTACTAAGATCAGAGTGCGACGAAGAAGCAGAATGAACTGTTTCGGTTAGATGGCACCGTCCTCGGGAGGGACAATCATGAGCTCTGTCTCTATGGATTCATCGGTCTGTTCGGCGCCAAGCGTCAATGGCGCGTTCCGCCGCGCGCAGTGGCGAATGCTTCTCGCAGCGATGTTCTGTTACCTGTTTTTTTACACAGGCCGACAGACGTTCGGTTTCGCAATCCCCGGTATTCAGGCCGAGTTCGGCCTCAGCAAAGAAACACTGGGCTGGGTAAGCGCCGCGCTTCTCTGGTGCTACGCCGTCGGACAAGCCATCAACGGCAACCTCGGCGATAAGTTCGGCGGCCGACGCGTCATGAGCGCCGGAGCGATCCTGTCATGCGCGGCGAACTGGGCCGTGAGCTTCTCGACGGGTGTCCTTAGTCTCGGCGCGCTGTGGGGCCTGAACGGCTACTTTCAAGCGATGGGCTGGGCGCCCGGCAGCCGTCTGCTCTCCAACTGGTGGGGCCGCAGCGAGCGCGGCAAGGTTTTCGGCTGCTATGTTTTCGCGGCCGGCATGGCCTCGGTGCTATCCTATGTGACCTCGCTACTGGTCATCCACCAGTTCCATCTCGACTGGCGCTGGATCTTTCGCATCCCTGTGCTGTTGATGCTGGTCGGCGGCATCGCGTTTTATCTGATCGCCCGCGAGCGTCCGGAAGACCTGGGGTTCCAGTCGCCACATGACGACGCGATCGACGAGGCCGATGCAGACCGCGTGGCGGATGATGAGAGTTCATGGGACCGCTACAAGGGCGTGCTATCGAACTGGCGACTGCTGGTAGGTGGTCTCGCTATTGGTTTCCAGAATGCCGCCCGCTACGGCCTGTTGGTCTGGGTGCCAGTGCACTTCCTCGGCGACAATTGGGCGAAAGCCCCGGTGTCCACCGCAATCATCGACCCAAAATGGATCAGCGTGGCGCTGCCGATCGGCATGGCGCTCGGTGCTGCGACCAACGGCTGGGTGTCGGATCGTGTCTTCGGCTCGAAGCGCTACCTTGCGATCGTCCTCTACATGGCACTCGCTGCGGTCACCTCGCTCTACATGTACACGATCCCGACGACCGAGGTTTACAAAGGCCTCGTAGTGCTCTTCCTCTGCGGTTTCTTCGTCTACGGTCCGCAATCCTCGTTCTGGGCGCTCTGCCCTGACCTAGTTGGTCACAAGCGAGCCGGTACCGCGATCGGTGTGATGAACTTCTTTGCCTACCTGTTCGCAGGGCTCGGCGAGCCGCTGATCGGCAAGTTCATGGACACCCACCATGATACGTCGCTGGTGTTCCTGATCGTTGCTGCGGCGAGCGCTGCGAGTGCAGCAGTCGCCGTGTTCATTCGACGCTGAACCGGTCGGCGGCACAATTTAGTGCCGCCGCTCTCAGCCTTCCTTGCGAATTTTTGTGTTCGCGTGTCCGAAAAGTCGCACAAGAACACTCTCGGCCGCATCTTCCGTACATTTCAGCTGATGTTCTTATTACAGCTTCGGGTCGAGAAGGTAAGTTATCCGAATCAAAGAATTCATGCTGCACTTGTTAGAGCAAGTTTCATTCCCTCATGGCTCGCCGTGAAGCCCAATTTTTCGTAAAACCGATGGGCATCGACCCGGCTCTTGCTGGTTGCGAGCTGAACAATACCGCATCCGCGACGGCGGCATTCGTCAATCGCGAAGCGGATCATCTGACTGCCGATCCAGTTCCCTCGTTCCAACTGCGCTACACGCACACCTGAGATCTGTCCGCGCCACATCCCTTGGTGGGAAAGGGTGGGAATGAAGGTAATCTGGAGGCACGCTATCGCGACATTGGCTCTATCTGCGACCAGAAGAAGCTGATTGGAATCGGCCTTGATCGCGGCGAAGGCGTTTAAGTAGCGTGAACTGATCGGCAGGCTCGTGTCTTCACGTCTGGCGCCGAGCAAATCGTCTGCCAGCATCGAGACAATGGCCGGCACATCATTGATGCAGGCAGGCCGAAACCCCACTGGCATCAAATGTCTGAGCCCGTCAACGTCATCGTGCCGAGCTTGTGGAAGTTGGTCTCTGTCGTCATCGGTCAGATCCTCCCTACTCATGGCTGTAATTTTTTTAATACCATATCGATAGTCAACGCGGTAAATCACGATACTGCGAACTAACTTCAGCGTGGAGGCATTGTCTAAATATGTGTTATACCAGATTTTATCGGTGACAAACTATGAGGCCAGGCGGACGAGCGCCGTGCCGCATTCGCGGAAACCGAGCGATAATGAGGATAACTCATTGTAGCTTGGTATTAGCTCCGCCTCGATCCGGCTATTGCTAGCAAGTTGCAGGCGTAATGTGGTGTTTTGGTCAACGTCCGCTTCCGGGCATCGAGTTGGGAACCCTGTACGGCCAAGTTGGGTCGTGTTGCGACTGGCCGCTCATAGCGAGAGTTGGCAAAAACGGACATCGCCGTTGGGCCCGCTCGCGCTCCATGGCTGACCTCGCGATACGAACAGGGTACGCTGTCGGTATGCTCCTACGTCCCGAAACCGCTTCCGACGCTTTCGCGATCCATTCCCTTGTCACCGATGCCTTCCACGATGCGCCTCACGCAAGTGGCACCGAGGCGGACATCGTGGACGCCCTCCGTGAGGACGGCGCGTTGACGGTCTCCCTCGTCTGCACGGAGGGCGATGAAATCGTCGGACATGTCGCTTTCTCCCCGGTCGTGGTCGGGCTTGCGTCGGAAGGTTGGTTCGGGCTCGGCCCTCTGGCCGTACGGCGCGAAAACCGGCGACGACGCATAGGCCAGCGCCTGATCGATGCGGGGTTGGGCAGCCTGCGGGAGCGTCGTGCCGGGGGCTGTGTCGTGTTGGGTGACCCTGCCTATTACCGACGTTTCGGCTTCGCTGCCGACCCGGCAATCGTCCTCGCCGGAGTGCCCCCTGAATACTTCCAGTCATTAAGCCTGTCCGGAAACCGCCCGGAGGGCGAGGCTCGGTATCATCTTGCCTTCGGCGCGGCCTGACTTCTGCAAAACACCTTTTGTCTAAGCTGCCGGATGACCGACAAATAGCCGCTTTCTGGAAGCGTTAACTGCGGTCCCGATGACCGGGTTGGGTTGGTACCCGTCCGTTTTACGATCGTTTCGGGTATAAATTGGCCCAACTGCTTACAGCTGGAATTTGTCCGAAACTGGACATTGGCAGCAACAGGTATTAGAGGTTTAAATCCTCTAGGGCCTGTCGTCGCCTGAACAGATTGGCTGGGCTTGCGTTTTCGTCTCTCTGATGGAGGAGGGACGATGCTGAGCGACGCGCAATGGGCTGATCTG
>NZ_LMMI01000041.1:0-9387 GCF_001422775.1 Methylobacterium sp. Leaf87
TGCTCCGCACCCGTCTTCTGACCTCGCCGCATGTCCAGCTCCTTCGGTCCTGGCTGATCCTCTCAATCAGCCCGGTCCAAAGCCAGCCAGTCACGTCAGTCGAGTTCGTTCACCGCCCATCGACCGGGGGTACCGGCGTCGAGAAGGGCGGGATGCGTCTTGGAACACAGCGCGTAGCTCGTTGCCGTCCCACCTCCACGTCGCGGCGTGCGCCGGTCGTAGGAGCCGCCGGGGTGCTGGGATCGCCAGGACTTCGTCACCACTCGGAACAGGGCTCCGTCGCGGTCGGTGCCAACGAGGTCCTTCTCCTCGATCGAAAACCACGAGCACATGTCCATGTGACAGCGGCCGGGGATGACTTCGGCCGCTTGGACGGGGGCCACGCCCTTGATGAACCCGAGGAGGATGAGGGCGCCGAGCGCAAGCTGTGAGGTGATACGTCCGGGTTTGAGACAAGCGTGCATACGGGAGATCCGGTGGCTCGATTGCAGGGTGACGCCCTTGGGAAGGAATGCCTGATCCATGTGGCTATAGCCAGTGGTTAGCTAGACCGTATTCGGACCTGATCCTGCCCTATGAAGGGGCGGGAATTGGTAGCGTGGAACTTGCGGCGCTTGCGGGTCGAGCGCGGGGTGAGCCAGGAGCGGCTGGCAGCTGATGCCGGTATCGATCGCGCGTACCTCGGTGGGCTGGAACGTCAGGTCGAGAACCCGACCGTCGATTTGCTCGATCGGGTCGCTGGTGTGCTGAACGTGCCGCTGGGTGATCTGTTCGTAGCACCGGCCCCCGGAGAAGCTCCACCGCGGCCGCTACCTGGCGGGCGCCGTCGCTGAACCAGCCTCACCACGGCAGCTGCGGCACGGAAAGCCAGACCTCATCCTTCTCGGCGCTCGTCCATTCGAGCGAGAACCCGAGTGTCTGCCGCCCAGCATTGGCGAAGACCTCGGCCTCGCACACCCGGGCGGGCAACTGGGTGGTGTCGCGTACTCCATCGAGGTGATGCCGCATGAAGCCGAGGCGCAGAACCTCGAGGCCGGTCGCACGAGCGGCGGAGGCCTGTTCGATCGTCTGCTTGAGAAGCTTGCGGGTGAATGGGCTGTCGCAGACCGGCAGAACGCCCGGCGTGAGGCCGGCTGAAAGACGGGGCTTCGTGAAGTGAAGCCACAAGGCGCCGGCGCCGATCAGAGTAGCGATGGCTACGATGAGGAAGGTTCGAATGGGACATGGGTGATCGCTCAAGGAAAAGCTCGCGCTGTTCAGACATCGGACAGCTGAGCTTCACGAAGGGTATCCAGATTGGAACAGCGCTCTTGGACGAGTTGCCGAATGAAGAGACCGCTGTGCGCCAGGAGCGGACCCCAGTGCACCGCCCGAAACCGGACACTCACTTCAGGTAGACTACCTTCCGGTGTCGACCCCCAGCCGAACCTGCGTGGCGGCCGACGAACGACCGCTTTAGAGCCGTTCCCGTTGAGATTGAGTCGGGGTGGCGGTGAGGAGCGTGGTCTGATTCGATGGCATGCTTTCGAAGGAGAGCACCATGCCGTCAGCTCTGTCAGTCGATTTGCGCGAGCGAAACATCGAAGCGGTCGAAGCGGGATCGTCGCGGCGGCAGGCAGCGGAGCGCTTCGGTGTGGGGAAGGCCAGCGCGATCCGTTGGCACGCGCGCTTCCGCGACAGGGGTGAGATCGCGCCCAAGCCCGCAGGTGGCGACCGGTCCCCGCCTGCCATCGAAGCCTATGCCGAGACCATCTTGGAGATCTGCCGCGCGCATCCGCAGATCTTCCTCCGGGAGTTGCGCGACACGCTGGCCGAGCAGGGTATCCGAACCAGCACGAGCGGGTTGTGGCGGTTCTTCGGTCGTCACGGCATCACCCGTAAAAAGGGGCTCTTCACGCCACCGAGCAGCAGCGGGAGGATGTGAGCGCCGCCCGGAGCGCGTGGTTCGACGTCCAGCTGGATCTCGACCCGGACAGCCTCGTCTTCATCGACGAAACCGCTGCCGCGACGAACATGGTGCGGCCCTACGGTCGATCTGAACGGGGCGAGCGCTGTCGCATCTCCGCTCCGCACGGGCACTACAAGACCACCACCGTCACCGCTGCCCTCCACACGAGCGGGCTCGTTGCCGTCGCCCTGTTCGACGGAGCAACGAGCGGCGAGCGCTTCCTGGCTTACATCTCCGACACGCTAGTCCCGGTTCTGAAGCGTGGCGATACGGTCATCCTCGACAACCTGAGCGTCCACAAGGTGGCCGGGGTGAGGGAGACCATTGAGGCGGCGGGTGCCCGCCTCCTCTATCTCCCGGCCTACAGCCCGGACTTCAACCCGATCGAGCAAGCCTTCGCCAAACTGAAGGCACTCCTGCGAACGGCGGCGGCGCGCACCGTCCCAGACCTGTGGGCCGCGATCCGAAACGCCTTCAAAGCCTTCCGCCCACACGAATGCCGAAACTACGTCGCCGCTGCTGGATACGACGCCTTCGACCCAACATGACCGGCAATGGCTCTAGCCCGCGAACGCAGCTCGGTCAGCGAGGGCTGGCTCAGCGTACCAACGGCGTAGGTTGGGCCCGTCCCGACTCGGAGAAGGCGACCGTCGTGTACCAACAGCCGCGCTTGCGTTTCAGGGTACGTCGTTTCCCGAAAGCCGGTAGTCTTCTCGAACCAATCCATTCTCAGCCCCCCCTTGGATGGTGTTCGTATCGGTACCGTGCCGCATGCGGTTTGGACGAAGCTGACGCTCAGAACAGACCGATGACGCTGAGATGGACCTCATTTCTGTCGGCGCTGGTCCAGGTCAGGATTGTGGTAGCGGTCTCACGGCCGGCGTTGGTATAAATCTCCGCCAAGCAGGTCCGCTGCCCCTCATACTCGTTGATGCCGGGGAAGGCGTCGCGCAGACTTCCGACTTTCTGCAAAACGATGCCTTGGGTGCGCGCGGCGGGAGAGCCGCTGACGGCTTGAGCGAGCATGTGCCGCGAGGGCGGGCTGTCGCAGGCCGGCATCTGCCCCGGGGTGATGGCGAGCAGTGCATCGCGAGCGCTTTGGCGTGGGATCAAAAGAACGGTGCCGATGCAGGCGATGAGGAAGACGACGAAGGCGTAGCCCCGCCAACCCTCGGCGTGCATAGCCGTGAGCATGCCCCGCCAACTCTGATCCTCCACCGTGACTACCTCGTCTGCTGCTGTCGGCTCCTCATTCGCGTGAGGACGAGGAAGTTTAGTCGAAGAGGGCATTAGGCTTGGCCAGTCGGCATCGGGGGCTCAGTAGGCGAGCGACCAAGGCTTACGCCCTTCGTTGGGATGGGCGGAGATCCTGAACTCAGCTGTGACAGGGCCTGCCTCGCATTATGTTGAATATATTCTATGGTTTCTCTGCTGCCAAGCTGGCGCTGTCCCGGCCATGGATGGACGTGCGCGCGTGGCGTAGCACCTGCGGCGGCTGCGGGTAGCGCGGGGCTTCAGCCAGGAGACGCTGGCCGTCGATGCGGGCGTTGACCGCACTATGTCAGTGGGATCGAGCGCGGCAGCTTCAATCCGACCGTCGAGGTGCTGGAGCGGTTGGCAATGGCCCTGGGCTGTGACGTGGCGGAGTTCTTTGTGATTCCGCAGGCGGATAATTGAGCGCCCTCCCCTCTTCGCCCCGGGCGTAAGAAGGCCTGAAGCGCTGCCTTAATTGGTGGGATGGCTCAACAACGGCGATGCAACCGGATGCGCTGAGCGGCAATGTAAAGAAGAGTGCTCTCCTCACGCCTAACGTAGAGAAGGCGATATCTGGGGATGTCACGGAGAAGGGGTATGCCCTGATCTGAGGTCCCCACCCCGTTCAGTCAGAAGCGGTCTCTCGCCTCCTCCGCAACAATCTAATCCACTAAACTTGACGAAGAGCCGCTTTCCAGGAGTAGGCCAAGGGCCCTTATCCAATTTCAGCAGCTCTTGGTCAGCACGACGCGGCCACCTCAGAACGAGAGTTTCATCCCGCCCACGATGTTGCGCGGTGCGCCAGCGAAAATCGAACCGGGCGTTGCGGCGAGGACAGCGGCGCCGTTCTGAAGTCCCGTTCCAGCATTTAGCGTGTTGGCGAGATTGAGGGCGGACGCGACATAGGTGCGATCGAGGACGTTGCGGACTTCCAAATAGACGTTGACGCGTCTGGCAGACGGGCCGGGCAGCTCGGCAGCGTAATGCACGTTGGCGTTGAGGATCGTGTAGCCGGGGGCGGTCAGCAGGTTGGCCGTGTCGATGAAGACATCGTCCTGCGCCACGGCTTCCAGGAACGTTCCAAATCCACGAAATGGGCCGCCGACCTGCTCGTAGCCAATTCGCGCCAGTCCGTGATGGCGGGGAACGCCCGGGATACGCTTGCCGGCCTGGTCGAACGCCGCGGTCAGCTTGCCCGCGCTCAGGCTCTCGACGAAGCGGGTGTAGACCTGATCGTCGAACCCGTAGGAAAGGGTGGCGCGCCAACCCGAACCAAGAGCCCATTCGCCACCAAGTTCGAGGCCGCGATGCAGCGAAGCCGGGGCGTTGAACGTGGAGGTGAGACGGCCGGCGCCCTGCGACTGAGTGATGAGTTCGTTGCGAAAGGCCTCCACGAAGCCTGTGAGGCTGATGCGCAGTGGCTCCACCGGGGTCCAGTCGATGCCGAGGTCGGAGCCGAGCGCCTCCTGCGTTCGCAGGCCTGTGTTATTGCCCGGAAGGCCGGCGGCGGTCACGAACAGGCTGGTTGCGCCCGGATCCGAGTAGCCAGTCGCGACCCGGCCCCGGAATGACCATTCGAGATTTGGCCGGTAGACGAGGGCGAGTTCCGGCGCGAGGTTGAACCGGTCGCGGTCGACGATCACGAGCGACTCGGTTCGACCGGCGGTGGAATAGCCGTAGGCGGCGTTGCGGCCGGTGATCCCGGTTCGTTCGGCGCTGATCCCCAGCACCCCGGTCCAGGCATCCGACAGGGCAATGTCGGTCCGGGCCCGCCCGCCGAGATTTGATTGCACAGCAAATTGTTCGCCGATGAAGGCGCCCAGGGCTGGCCCGCCCGTCGGCGCCCGATTGAAGACGGTCGAGTGGGAATCGACGGTGCTGTAGGCGAGGGTCATGGAACTCACGGCGGGCAGGCCGAACCATGTGCCGCGCCGGCTGAGGTCGGTGAGGAGGTTCCACGACGGAAAGCTGCCGCGTACGGAAGTGGTGTAGAAGGGCTGGTCGAAGTTTCGCTCGTCGAAACCGGCCTGGACGCGCCACGTGGTCGCCGCATCGAGATCGTGTTCGAACCGGGCGGCCACGATGGTGCGGCGGTCGTCACGCCCGAAAGCCGCCTGACTCGCCGTCACCGGGACCGTGGCCCCGAATGCTCCATTCGCGAACAGATTGGTCAGGACGCAGCCGGATGCGGCCGTGGCGGCAGTCTCGCAATGGCGCTGGAACGGGTTGATCCGGTACTGGTCGCGGGACGCGCGGGCGGGTAAGTCGGCCTGGATGGTGTTGTTGATCACCTTCAGGGTGAAGCGGGTGTCCGGGGTCAGTGTGTAGCGCGCGGTGAGATCAACCGTTTGGATGTCGTAGGCGGTGGTGTCCTGGACGCTGCGTCCGCGCGCGTCGCTCGTGAACAGAGCGATCTCCACTGGCCCGCGCACGCCCCCGACCGTGAAATAGCGGTTGAGATAGCCGAAGCTGCCGGCATCGGTGCCGATCTCGTAGCCGTCGATCTCGCGACCGGTGCGGGTGCGCAGGGCGATGGCTCCCCCGGTCGCGTAGTTTCCGAACAGCGCAGATTGCGGCCCCCGGAACACCTCGAGGCCGGCATACGCGCGGGGATCGACGAGGTCGAGGCGCGAAACGCCGTCGGGCTGGGTCAGGGGGAAGCCATCCTCCAGGATTACGGTGTTGCGCATGACCCGCCCGGCCCGGGCATTGCTGCCACGGATGGAGACGATCACGTCGCGCGCGCCGTTGTCCTGCCGCAGGACGACGCCCGGACTGTCGAGAAGGACCGTGCCGATCGTCGGCGCCGCGCGGTTCGCGATGGTCCCCTCGCGGCCGATGCGCGTGACGGATTCCCCCGTCGTACCTTCCACGGCGGCAGGCGCCGAACCCTTAAGCGAGACGGCCCCAGGGGCGACACGGCCCGGCGCCGTATCGGCGACAATGGACAACTCGGCGAGAGTGGCTTGATTGCCCGCCCCGGACGCTTCGGCGCCGATCGGTATGACGAGAAACAGAAGGGCGCCGCCGATCCTCACGTCGCCCAACACGTCAGAGGGTTCGCAGATCGACCGTAGTCCGTTCCGGAAAAAAACTCAGTCGCGGAGGCGCTCATTGTCTTGCACAAAGCTCTTCGAGCGGTCGAAATCGCCCCGAATGATTAAAGGTCTACTAGAATTTTGCGCGTTACGACGGTCGTTTGAATCGTTAAATTCGAGTTTCCACCGAATCGCGTCGCGCGGCCGAGATCCCGATGCAATCGATGCTATCGGTGATATTTCTACACGCTGTCGCTGATTTTTATCGTTCACATTCTCTTGTTCTGCCGCCTAGGGCTTCCGATCCGGCTTGTCGTCCCATCCGGCATGGTGAAGAACGCCGTCCCCTCCGGACGGATGTAGTCTGAGAAAGGCGCCGCAGCGCGTCCCGAATAGGAACGCCGTCATTCCCGCACCCGCCTCACACGAACGTCGATCCGTCATCCGCGCGTCGCCGATCCGCCTCTGGCCCGGCGTCTACCTTCTTGCGGCGACGCACCTCATCGCCTTCGCCGACCGGTTCCTGATCACCCTCGTGGCCCCGGCCATGAAGACCGCGTTGGGATTAAGCGACTTCGAGGTCGGTCTTGTGCAAGGTACAGCGTTCGTAGCGGTGTTCGTCCTCGCCTCGATCCTATGCAGCGGGCTCGTCGACCGCCTCCATCGGCCCCGCTTCATCGCGGCTAGCATCCTGGTCTGGAGCGCGGCATCCGTGGCCTGCGGTCTCGCGACCTCCTTCAGCGAGCTGATCGGCGCTCGTATGCTGCTCGGCCTCGGCCAAGCCTGCCTGACACCCTTGGCCCTTTCCCTCATCGCCGAGCGCCAGGGGCGAGCCCGGCTCGGGCGCGGCATCTCCATCTACACCGCCGGGGCCACCCTCGGCCGCAGCTCCGCTCTCCTGGCCGGTGGCGGTCTGCTCGCCGTCCTGCCGGCGACCATCGCGTTCGTCCCGCCCTTCGGCCCGTTGCCGCCCTGGCGGGCGATCTTCGTCCTGAGCTGCCTTCCCAATCTCGTTCTAGCGACACTCTACCTCGTCCTGCACGACCCGGACCGCGTGCAGACGTCAAGGCAGGATCGACCGCGTCGGCATGCGCTTGCTTGGCTCGCCCGGCACGCCCGGCGCTATGCTGCCCACACCGTCGCCAGCGCCGCGACGATCCTCATCGTCCAATCCGTCAACGCCTGGGCCGTGGTCCTCTACGTGCGCCGCTTCGGCCTCAGCATGGCGGAGGCAGGCAGTGCCTTCGGCCTCGTCGTAATCCTGGCGGCTCCGATGGGTCACCTGGCGGGCGGCTGGATCATCGATAGGCTCGCACGATCCCGTCCGCGCACCGCCGCGATCCGAGTTCTCGCCGGGTGCCTTGCGATCACCCCACCCATCGTGGCCGTGTTCGGCCTATCAGATCGCGTCGCGGTCTCCTTAACGGCGCTCGCGGGCCTCATCTTCCTACTCGGCCTCGCCGCGCCCGCCGGTCTTCTCGGCCTCCAGACCATGACACCGAAGCCCCTGCGCGGCCGGATCACCTCTCTGTTCATCGCCGTCGTCACGACCGTGGGTTTCGGCATAGGGCCACCCTCGATCGGTGCCTTGAGCGACCGGCTGTCTGACAATGGGGGGATCGGGCTGGCCATCGTCGTCGTCGTGACCGTCGCCGCCCTCCTGGGGTTGAGCGGCGCCCTGGCGGGGCTGCGCCGCCGCGCGTAACGTGGACACTCGGAAAATACGTCTTCGCTCGGTCGAACGATGGGACGGAACCCGGATGGGATGAATGTGGTTCGAAATTAGCCGGGATGGTATGGTATCGCCCCGTCGGGTTTACGGGCCGTCGCCCATCCTTCCAAAAACAGGCCATGCTCAGACGCGCCGCATCGGACGAGTTCGAAACCTACCACGATCTCTATTCCGTCGCGTCCTCGGTCTCGCGGGTTGGTAATAGGTTCGAGGCGACCGTCATAGGGCGTCGCGCCGCCGGATTGTTCCTGTTCGATCGGCAGGTCGTCGGGGTAGTCCACCAGCGGGAGGGCTCGCGAGCCCGGCGTGATGGACTCGAGCATCTGAACCTTCAGGTATTGCGGTCGGGCCGTATGCTTGCCGGCGCGCCGGGGAACGAGCGCCTCCTCGCCGCCGGCGACGTCGTTCTGTTCGACACCACGCTTCCGCAACGTACGGTCCTGCACGACGCCGACTTCGTCACCGTTGCGTTGTCCCGGGAAGTCGTCGAAGCCGTGGTCCCAAACCTACGCAGTCTTCACGGTGCCGTTCTCTCGAGGAAGGCCTGCCCAGGGCTCGGCGTGGCCGTACTGTCCCTGGCCCGGGGGGCGTCCGGGTCCGCCGATGCTCCTCTCGGGGGGAGCGCGCTGATTGCCGGTTTGATCGCGGACGGCATGGATCGCTCCGGACGATGCGTCACCGATCGGGATCGCGACGAAGAAGAAATACAGGCCGCACGGCGACTGCGTGCGTCGCTGTTCATCGATGCCCATCTCGGGCGGCACGACCTCGATGTAGGCCTGGTTGCGACCGGCTCCGGGGTTTCCCGCAGCGCGCTCTACCGGGCCTTCGCCCCGGTGGGGGGCGTCAAGGGCGAAATCGTCCGGCGCCGGGTAGCACGCCTACGCTCCGCGATCCTGCGGGGCGACAGGCTTACCCCGATCGCGACCCTGGCGTGGAACCTCGGCTTTTCATCGGCCAGTCACGGCTCGCGCACCTTCGTGGCGGCCTACGGGGTACCACCCGCGCAATTCCGCGACGCCATGCTGCGTCCTGAGGACAGCGCCATGGGCGACCTCAAGGCCGAACACATGCGCGGCTGGGTCGAGGTCCTGAACCGCAAGTCGTCGAAGGCCTAAGACGCCCGCGACCGGCACGAGGCGTATCCGAAGGGACAATGTCTCCAAACCACATCGTCCGTCCCGAACAGTGCGGTTGGCTCCTGCGTGAAGTTTGGGACGCTCAGACAACGCGCAGCTCCGTACACTTCTGTACCAGCGAGGGACGCGCGTGCCTCGATCCTTCCGTCCGAAGGGGAACGGCGACAGCGCGAGTCAGTGGCCTGCCCCCATTCAGTGGCCCAGGTTTGAAGTTAGTGCATCGTCGGTCGTGTGACGATGGCAGGGCGAGCGGACGGCACTGATCCGCTCGGTTCG
>NZ_LMMI01000042.1:0-11073 GCF_001422775.1 Methylobacterium sp. Leaf87
GGGGTCCACATGGCACGTCCAGATGAGGCTTCAGCACCCTTCTGGAATCACCGCCATCCCGGCCACTCAACTCCGGCCGGACATTATCGGACGGGCTCTGAGAGGTCGCCTCGTGTCCGTCGAAAACCGCACACCGTTTCCAGCGCTTGCCTTCCGGCAGTACAACCTCGCCGGTGCGATGAACGGCGTCGTCGCGGTACGGGGCACGTTCCGGCTTGTCGAGGGCAGTGCCCTGGAAGCTGCGAACGAGCAGATGCCGCTCGTCATGTCGGATGTCTACGATGGCGACCCGCACGCCGCGCCACAGATGGCCTGCACGGATCTCGTGCCGTTCAAGCCCGGCACGGACGTGACCTTCGTCGGCACGTCGTTCGCGCGGGACGACGTGGCTCTTCCCTCCTGGTCGTGCGCCTTGCAAGTCGGGCCCGTTTCCAAGCGGCTGCGGGTCACCGGTCCACGCGTATGGCGCGCGCGGACCCGCAAGACTTGGAAGGGCCTCATCGGGCTTGGTCCCGAAGATGTGCTCGATGGCTGGGACTTGTCCGAGCCCGAACCGGCGACGATGGTGCCGATCGACTGGCGGCTCGCCTACGGCGGCAAGGTCCCGCGTGCAACCCAGGACGCGCCGGACGGCGTGCACTCCGCAAATCCGGTCGGTTGCGGGATCGTCGATGCCGCCCGCTTCCCCGAGGTGACGCAATGGCCGGCGCCGCAGATCGAGGCCGACGGCGCAGCAATCGCTACCCCGGACGGCGACTGGACGGCGGAGGGCTTTGGCCCCATCGCACCGTTCTGGCGACAACGGCAGAGCCGGGCTGGCACCTACGACGACGACTGGCTCGACACCCGCCATCCCCTGCTCCCGTGGGACTTCGACTTCCGCTTCTGGCAATGCGCGCATCCGGACCTGACCGCCGAGCCGTGGCTGTCGGGCGACGAGACCTTCAGGCTCGACAACCTGGTGCGGGGATATCCCGAACTCGCCGGGCGTCTGCCGGGCCTGCGGCTGAGCGCGCGCGTGGAGCAGCCCGACGGCTGGATGGCCGTGCCGCTCGTGCTCGACGGGGTGCATTTCGACCTCCGCCCTGGCGTCGGCCGAGTGTTCCTGACGTGGCGGGCGGGCTTTCCCTGGGCGGAGCGGCTTTCCCGACCGATCCTCGAGATGGTCACCGGGCAGCGTGAGGCCGGGCGATGAGCGGCGGATCGTCCTCGGTCACGCTGGAGCCGCTCTCGGTCTACGGCGCGGCGCCGGCCGCCGACCCGGCCCTCGCCCAAGAGTTGGGGCTGCCGTCGAACGCGCTGTTCCAGTCGCCTGAGCGCGGCCAGGGCTATGCGGACTACAAGCTGCCCGGGGACGACCTCGCGAGCCAGGATTACCGCCGCGCCTACTTCGACAAGGACGCCAGGAAGGACGAGAATTGGGCCCCGCCATCGCCGAGCGCGCCCAAGCCTCCTCCGCCCGAGCTGATCCCCGACACGCACGAGGCGATCGCGGTGTCGACGTCGCCGGACGTGTGCCGGTCGCCGTCGGCCCCGGTGCCGTACGCGGTGTGGGGCAAGGCGGACGACAAGCAGAACTATTCGCCGGACGTGCGCTCGAACGGGTGCGTGATCAAGCGCCGCGACTCGCGCTTCACCACGACCTACGGCNGTAGAGCCACGCGATCTGGATCGGCCGGCGGCCGAAATCGCGCCGGTGCCGTACGCGGTCTGGGGCAAGGCGGACGACAAGCAGAACTATTCGCCGGACGTGCGCTCGAACGGGTGCGTGATCAAGCGCCGCGACTCGCGCTTCACCACGACCTACGGCGACGAGCCGGGGGTGGGCAAGGGGGTGAAGTCGAACACGGTCGGCAGCACGGTCGAGCCGGTGACGTCCTCGAAGGTCGTGCGGGCCAACGGCATCCCGGTCCAGCGCCACGGCGACCGGTGCACGCTCAACCACGGCAACTGTCCAGGCGANGGCAGCACGGTCGAGCCGGTGACGTCCTCGAAGGTCGTGCGGGCCAACGGCATCCCGGTCCAGCGCCACGGCGACCGGTGCACGCTCAACCACGGCAACGGCCCGGGCGAGTACGTGCACGTGAAGTCGACCGCGACGCATGACGCGCCCGACGGCCGGGACCAGATGCCGTGGTACAGGAAGGCATGGGATTGGACGGGCGACAAGCTCGGGCAGGCAGGCCGGGCGATCGGCGCGTTCGACGACGGGCACGGGCGGGTCGTGACGCGCGGTTTGGGTGTGCTGCAGGCGGCCGGCGGCGTGGGCGAGGTGGTGGGCGGCGCCAGTCTTGCCGGGGTCGGCGGGGCAGCGTCGACCACGGGCATCGGTGCGGTGCCGGGCGTTCCGGCGATGGTCGGCGGCGGATTGCTGATCGGCAGCGGCTACGACAACGTCTCCACGGGTCTGCGCCAGCTCTGGACGGGCGAGGGGCAGACGACGGCGGTCCAGCGCGCGGCCGGCGGGGTTGCGCAGGCGCTGGGGGCCTCGCCGGAGACGGCGCAGACGGTGGAGACCGTGGCGGGTGCGGTGCAGGGTGCGGCGGGCGGCGTCGGCAGTGCGGTGGCGGTCGCCTCACGGGCCGGGAAGGCGGCCACGGCAGAGGCAAAAGCCGTCGAAAGCGGTGTGGAAGGCGCGCGAAGCACGCGAGTCGTCAGAAGCGGCAGCTACAAGGATCTCAAGAAAGCGCTCAAAGGCACAGACGAACAAGCCAACCACCTCAATCAGGACGCTGCATTCCGTGATGTGATACCAACCAACGACGGTGCCGCGAACGGGATGCGAGGCATCGCATTCTCGGACGTCGGTTCACCGCATTATGAATTTCACAATTCACTCGAAGGATTTTGGAATGACTATCGGCCTGGTGGAGCGCTTGAAGGCTCGACTCCAACGGTTGGAGAATATGATAATGCTTTACGAAACGCCTTAGGGTCTTCTGGTTATTCTCAAAATGAGGTAAACCAGCTTGCAGATTTCGCAAGCGCAAACAGAGCGCAATATGGCTTGCAACGTTCAGACCCGGTTCCGCGTATACCCGGCCGCACCAATCAATCGAGATAGGGTTAGTATCCATGGCTGAACGCGAACCTCACCCGCGAACAATAGCGACCCTGGACAGACTTGACAAGGCTGAATGGTTTTCAAGACTGGGCGAAATCGATTTCGAGACGTCTATTTTTGTTAAAAATTGGGAGGAAGCTCATTCATACGCATCCTCGATTGCGTGGGAAAATTTGAAAATTGAAGCAGCGAATCGAATTAGAATACAATTACTATCTAGAAACAAACGAAGATTTAACGAGTGGAATATGGTCGCTTCCACTATTAGGCCGTTTGCAATCGCTCTTGTAAAAGACAAGTTTGAAAGTATAGATTTAAATGCGGCATTTTCAGAAAAAATTGCCAGCAATACGCGTTGGGATATAATCCATCTCTGCATGGAGTGTGAGTATCTAGATATCATTGAACCTGGTTTTTTCCATTCGTTGGCATTTTACTACGTCGAAGGACATTTTCCCTGTGGGTTCAAGGGTGAATTTCCAAACGGAAAGCAGATAGTCTTCTAAATCAGTTTATTCCATCCTCCAGAGCTGATTGCGGACACGCATGAGGCGATCGCGGTTAGCACGTCTCCGGACGTGTGCCGGTCGCCGTCCGCGCCGGTGCCGTACGCGGTCTGGGGCAAGGCGGACGACAAGCAGAACTATTCGCCGGACGTGCGCTCGAACGGGTGCGTGATCAAGCGCCGCGACTCGCGCTTCACCACGACCTACGGGAGCCGGTGACGTCCTCGAAGGTCGTGCGGGCCAACGGCATCCCGGTCCAGCGCCACGGCGACCGGTGCACGCTCAACCACGGCAACTGTCCAGGCGAATACGTGCACGTCAAATCCACCGCGACGCATGACGCGCCCGACGGCCGGGACCAGATGCCGTGGTACAGGAAGGCGTGGGATTGGACGGGCGACAAGCTCGGTCAGGCGGGCCAGGCGATCGGCGCGTTCGACGACGGGCACGGGCGGGTCGTGACGCGCGGTTTGGGTGCGCTGCAGGCGGCCGGCGGGGCAACCTCGTTCGCCAGGTCTGGAACGCGGCCGGTGAGAAGCGCGCCGAGATCGACGCGGAGGGACGGCGGACATCCTACCGCTACGACGAACACGGCGCGATCGCCGCGATCACCGATCCGTCCGGCCGCGAGACGCGCGCCTACCACGACGCCGACGGCAACCTCGAACTCGTCTTCGACGCCCTCGGAAACGCTTGGCGCTACGAATACGACCGCACGCGCAACCTCGTGGCGGTCACCGATCCGTTGGACTATCGGACCGACATCACCAACGATGATCGAGGTCGCCCGACCGGAATCATGCGCCACGATGGACTGATCGAGGGGCGCGCCTACGACGACCACGGTCGCCTCGCCGCGATCCGGGACTATCGCGGCGAGACCACACGAATCGCGCGCGACGGCTTCGGCCGCGTCGTGTCCATGCGTGACCCGCTCGGAGCCGAGACCCGCTACGCCTACGAGTCGGGCGCCGGCGCCGATTTCTGGACGCCGACGACGGTGACCCGGCCGGACGGTCTGACGGGCCGGAGCGTCGTCGACCGCGCCGGGGCGACGCGTGTCGTGACCGACGGCGAGGGCCGGCGCACCCTTTATCGCACCGGCGCGCACGACCTCCTGGCCGAGATCGAAGACCCGATGGGGGGCCGGCTGCGCTTCTCCTATGACGGACTGAAGCGGCTGGAGCGGGTGGAGAACCAGCTCGGCCGGATCTGGCGGTTCGAGCGGGACGGCGCCGGCAACGTGGTGGCCGAGACCGACTTCGACGGCCTGCGCACGGAATACGCCTACGATCGCTCGGGCCGGCCGACCGGGCGGATCGCCGCCGACGGCACGTGCACGCGCTACGACTGGGACGCCTCGGGGCTGCTGCTGCGCGAGACGGTGGAGCCGCCGGGCGGCGGGGAGCCGAGCGTCACGCGCTACGGTTACGATCGGGCCGGCCGCCTGTCCGAGGCCGCGAACGCGCACGCCCGGGTGGAATTCGAGCGGGATGCGCTTGGCCGGGTGGTGGCCGAGGCAGTCAACGGGCGTCGCATCGAGAGCACCTACGATTGCTGCGGCCACCGGGTCTCGCGCCGGCTCGGCGGGGCCGTGGTGGAGAGCACCTACGATCCGCTCGGCGCGCTGACGGGGTTGAGCCTCGGCGGGCGGGCGCCGCTGGGTCTCAGCTACGACGCGGCGGGCCGGGAGGTTCATCGCGGCAGCGCCCTCGGCTTCACGCTGGAGAGCCGGCACGACGCGGTGGGTCAGTTGATCTGGCAGGTGGCAGGGCGCGGGGCGGTGCCGGGGGCGCAGCCGGCGCTGGCCCTGGAGCGGGCCTATGCCTGGAACGGGGCGTTCGAGCCGGTGGCGATCGCCGACGCCCGCTGGGGTCGCACGGCCTATCGCTACGACGCCAACGGGCAGGTGGCGGAGGGCCGCCACGGGGACGGGATCGTGGAGGGGTTCGAGTACGACGCGGCGCTGAACGTGGCGGCGTTCTCGGACGGGCATGCGCCGGTGGAGCGGGGCGTTCAGGCGGCGTCCTTGTCCGGGTTCGGTGCGGGGCGGGCGTGGCGTCAGTGGTCGTCCTCGCCGGGCGGGCGGGTGATGGAGGCGCGGGGTCCGCAGGGCGAGCGGGTGGGTTATGTCCACGACGGGCTCGGCCGGGTGGTGGAGCGGCGTGTGGAGCGGGACGGGTTCCGTCCGGCCCTGTGGCGATACGGCTGGGACGGGAAGGACCGTCTGGTCACGTGCGAGACGCCTGAGGGCGCGCGCTGGGCCTATGCCTACGACCCGTTCGGGCGCCGTCTGTGGAAGCGGCGAGCGGATGCGGACGGGGCAGTGGTGGGGACCGCGTACGGCTGGGACGGGGACCTGCTGAGCGCGGAGGCGCCGCTGGGGGCGGACGGCGCGCCGGACTGGGATCGGGCGATCGTGTGGCACTACGAGCCGGGGACGTTCCGGCCGCTGGCGCGGGAGGGATCGGACGGGTCGCTTCTGTACGTGGTGACGGACCAGCTCGGCACGCCGCGGGAGCTCCTGGACGAGGCGGGCTCGCTGGTCTGGGCGGCGGAGTACCGGGTCTGGGGGGCAGTGCGCCGGATCTGGGTCGCGGCCAACGACGACACGGCGGAGGGGGCCGGCAACGGGGGTGACGGTCCTGGTCGCGGCCGGGCGTTCTACGCGAAGGGCACCCTTGCGCGGGCGGTCGCGTCGGAAACGGATGCGCACTGGGCGGAAGTCGAGGCGGTTCTGCTGTGCCCGATCCGGTTCCAGGGGCAGTGGCAGGATGCCGAGACCGCGCTCGCCTACAACCGATATCGCTATTACGATCCGCTCACCGCCCAGTATACCAGCCCAGACCCGTTAAAATTACGCGCCGGCCTCAGATCGCAAGGCTACGTTCTTGCACCAAAAACAAATATAGATGTATTTGGATTGATCGACACGGAGGCAAATGGATACAATGTATATGGTATATTAGATAACTCAGGTACAATACGTTACATTGGAATTACAGATAATGTAGGTAGAAAAATTTCAGAACATTCGACTTCTGGCCGCTTTGATCCGAACTCTATGCCAGAACCTGCGATATTGGACTCAAATTTGACTTATGGACAGGCGAGAGGATATGAACAGGCGTATATTGAACATTACGGAACACTCGATACTTCTCGACGAGGCGAATCAATGGAGGCAGGTGAACCAAATCGGGCCCGATCTTATGATCCGAGCCGACTTGATAATGATATTGATAAAAGGGCTAAGGAACTTGACGAAATTTACCGCGCCAAAATGACAAAACTTTGCTTTAGAGGAAGATAGATTGTCAAAAAAACTTCAAACCGGCAATGTATTTTCCTTGCCTTTATGCGCTAATCCTTGTGTATTTGGATTTGGAGTTGTTATCAGGTCAAACCCAGGTGGTACTTGTTTTTCCGATATATATCAATATACTAATAATAGGGGAGGTTTTTCAGAATCATTGGTACAGTCAGATTTTGCAATAACGGAATTAATTATGAACGATGCGGGCATTCGAGAGAACAGATGGAAAATTGTTAGAGCTGATATTTGGCCAAATCGGATGATCGAGAAGCGTTATTACTTAATTGGTTTCGGATCTGATGTACGTGTATTTGACGCTAATCTGGAGGAACCGGAGCGATCTGCTGACGCTGAAGAATTGCATCGATTGCCAAAACTGACTATGCCATTCCCTCAATACACTGAAAGCTATATAAGAAAATATTTGAGAATAAATTGTAATGAGTTTTAATATTTTCTTATACAAACTTGTAGAATAAAATATTAGCAAAAAGTATTATAATATAAACCGGCTTGAAACAAGCTAGTAAATATTGAGAGTGTAGGCGGGCCGGGAGGTGCATCGCGGCAGCGATCTCGGCTTCACCCTGGAGAGCCGGCACGATCCGGTGGGCCAGCTGATCCGGCAGGTGGCGGGGCGTGGGGTTGTGGCGGGGGCGCAGGCGGTGGTGGCCCTGGAGCGGGCCTATGCCTGGAACGGGGCGTTCGAGCCGGTGGCGATCGCTGACGCCCGCTGGGGCCGCACGGCCTATCGCCACGACGCCAACGGCCAGGTGGCGGAGGGCCGGCACGGCGACGGGATCGCGGAGGGGTTCGCGGACGAGGCGGCGCTGAACGTTGCGGCATTCTCGGACGGGCATGCGCCGGCGGAGCGGAGCGTCCGGGCCGCGTCGTTTTCCGGGCCCGGCTCGCGTCGGGCGTGGCGGCAGTGGTCGTCCTCGCCGTCCGGACACCTCGAAATACCCCCTTCCGTGCGGGGCGGTGTGGTGATTCCCTGATGCCGTCGGCGTTGGGGAGGCTCGGATGGGTCAGCCAGGGTTCTTCGATCTGGATGAGCGCTATCAGCGTCTGTCGGAGAACGGCGATCCGTTGGTGAAACTCGCGGCCCTCATCGACTTCGAGGCGTTCCGGCCGAAGCTGGCCACCGCACTGAAGCGGTCCGACGGATCGAAGGGGGGCCGCCCGCCCTACGACCTGGTCCTGATGTTCAAGATCCTGATCCTTCAGACGCTCTACACGCTCTCGGACGACGCCACCGAGTTCCAGATCCGAGACAGGCTGTCGTTCATGCGTTTCCTCGGCCTCGGTTTCGAGGATGGCGTGCCCGACGCCAAGACGGTGTGGCTGTTCCGGGAGCACCTGACCCGGGCTGGCGCGATCGACGATCTGTTTGCCGCCTTCGACGCCTGGCTGAAGGGCAAGGGTTATCTCGCTATGGCGGGCCAGATCATCGACGCCTCGATCATCGCGGCTCCACGTCAGCGCAACACCGATGCCGAGAAGGCGGCTCTGAAGGAGGGCCGGATCCCGGAGGCGTGGGCGGCAAGACCGAAGAAGCTCGCACAAAAGGATCGCGATGCTCGCTGGACCCTGAAACGAGCCAAGGCACGGCCCGCAAAGACGGCCGGCACGAAGGCCAAGGTCGAGATCGCCATTCCGGTGTTCGGGTACAAGACCCACGTTTCGATAGACCGCAAGCACGGGTTCGTCCGCCGCTTCAGCGTGACCAGCGCGGCCGCCCATGACGGAGCGCAACTGGCCAACGTCCTCGACCCGGCCAACACGGCGAGCGACGTCTGGGCCGACACGGCCTACCGCTCGCAGGCCAACGAAGCTCATCTTGCCAAGCATGGCCGGCGCTCGAAGATCCACTTCCGACGGCAGCCCGGCCACGACCTGACGCCGTCGCAGCGCAAGGCCAACCGCGCCCGCTCCAAGGTCCGATCGGCCGTCGAGACGGTGTTCGCCGGGCAGAAGCACCGCTTCGGCCTGTTCGTGCGCACCATCGGCCTAGCCCGGGCCCGGACCAAGATCGGGCTCGCCAACCTCGCCTACAACCTTAAACGCTTCCTCTGGATCGAGGCCCGGCCGGTGGCGGCCTGAGGCAACCTCGGGATGGGCTCCTGAGCCCTTCACGACTACCGCCAGACTGCCAGAACCCCAAACCGAGCCCACCAAAGTTGCTGCCGTCGTCAAACCGACAGCCAAACCCCGCAATGATGCGGTTCTTCGAGGTGTCCGAGCGACCCTGTATCGCGAACTGGCGGTGATCCGCCAAACGGCACCGAGTACGCCAGACCTGGAGGGAACGGCATAGTTCGACCCAATGCAGACCATGGAGAAGGCCACAAAATCTGCTTTATGCGACGTTGCAGAAGTCAGGCGCACAATCGCGGCAAAACTCGGGAGTTTTGCGAACTAGGACATGGCAAGGGAAGGATCGCAAATGAAACAAGCTGGGATGACAGCGGACGAGTATAGATCTGTACTCAAAAGCGTCTTGCAGTTTTACATCCAGGCAGCCTCGGAGCGTCTCAGCACCTTGAAGCAGTCCCTTCCGCCGAAAGCGCGACAGATCATGGTGGGAATTCATCCGGGACAAAGCGGGGAAGGTTTCTTCGATATTGTCGTTCACCTAGACGGGCCAGACCGTTACTTTCTTCAAAAGGCAATAGAACCACATCGGCTCTTATTTGAAGTTAAGTGCATCGACGGTCAAATGCAGCCCGATGTTCCGATTTTTGATCCGGATGAAGCCACCTTCTCCGTAAATGATGCTATCGTGGATACCTGCATGGAGTGGGTTGAAGGTCTTTGGCAACGTCTTGGCGGCGTAGCTCTACCGGCCGTCGTTTTCGGAGAGGAAGGATATGGAACTGTGGAGAGCAAACCGTTGCTTCCCTGAGACCCCATGAAGCGGTTGTCGCACAAATCCTGCATTTCACGATATGCGCTTTTCATCGATCGAACATCGGTCGCATATGTCTCTCGCAAAACTCCGACTTTTGCGAGAGACATATGCGACTGCTCCAAGGACTGCTCTCCACCCATCCCGACCGCTTGCTGACATCAACTTTGACAAGCTGCTGACGGCGACTTCGAAAAACGACAGGTAAACAGCCGAATCTACAGAGTTCCAGAAACGTGCGTTTTTGATGCGGATCATTCCGCGCAGTATGTTCGAAGCTGTCAAAGTCCCAAAAACTGTTAAAAAATCAAAGTTACAGTTGATCATGTTAAGGTGGTTTTGCGACTGGACGACTCTTGGAGCTAGCCGGTATTCAGGCTGGAAATCACTTTCTGGCAATCAAAGCCGTTTGGGTATAATCTGCCGCTTGGTGCTGGCGGGATCGAGATCCTCATGGAATCACGTTCAACAAAAATCGTGGATGGCGGCAAGCTCATCATTCCTGTCAGTTTTCGGCGGGAATTGGGAATTCAGGTTGGCGATACCGTTGTCATGGAAGTGCACAATGGGGAGTTGCGGGTCCGATCGCGCGATACTGCCATCTCCGAGGTACAGAAGCTCGTCAGGGAGTTGAGCCCCGAGGGTGTCAGTTTGGTCGATGAATTGATCGCTGACCGACGTGCCGAAGCGGCCAGAGAGTGACATCGTGGCGGCAAAGTATGTTTTGGACGCTTCGGCCCTGTTGTGCCTATTCAATCAGGAAAAGGGGCAGGATCGTGTTCGTGCTGCGCTGTCAGAGGCTGTCGTTTCCGCCGTCAACTACTCGGAGGTTGTCTCCAAGCTTGTAGAACGCGGGGGTGACATCACGGTGGTGAGTCGGGCGCTCGATAACCTCCACCTCACGGTGATCGGTTTCGATCACGCTCAGGCCATCCAAGCTGGTGCGTTCCGTAAAGAAACTCGCGAAGCTGGCCTCTCCTTCGGGGACCGCGCCTGTCTGGCGCTGGCGAAGACCCACGGGCTGGTCGCAATTACTGCGGATCAAGCGTGGGCGCGGCTCGACGACGACGTTGGCGTCAGGGTCGAACTGCTGCGCTGACACTATAGCTGCCTTAGCCATGATGCAGCGAAGGATGCTTACGGCGACTTCCATTGCGTAGCTTGTCTTGTTCAGACTACAGTACGCCTTCGGTGAAGGCCGCGTTCGTGGTCCCGGCGGGGTGTCAGGCGGCGATCTGCCGGCGCTGAGGCTGGGTCCAGTTCCACGGCAGCAGATCGT
>NZ_LMMI01000043.1:0-9021 GCF_001422775.1 Methylobacterium sp. Leaf87
CAACGATCTCCTCGGGCTTCGGGTGCTTTGCCATCTTGTCCGTCCTCCAGGCTTAAAAGCCATACCAAAGGGCGGACCACTTCAATGGGGGCGGACCAGGAGGACCCCGACAGGGGTTGAGGGGAATAGCCCCGGCTGGCGTATGCCCCCCCCAATTCGAGAGGCCGAACGGAGCGAGCCGCAGGAGGGCTTGGCCCCTACTCAGTCACGGGACCTGGAACAACGGGCATGGCCTGGTGGACGCCAGCGGGATGAGGAGCTCCGTCCGGTAGTACCAACACAGGTCGATGCCCACGATCTCCCCGCCCGGGGTCGGGCCCTTCACCACCGTATGGTGCCTACACGCCTTGCATCGGTCCAGCGGATCCATCCGACGGCGGCCGACGATCTCCGGCGGCGTGGCATGGGGCCGGGTGGCGTTGAGGCTGAAGGGCGCGAAGCGGGCTGATCGGGGCATGTCGGTCTCCTTGAGGAGATCGTTCGCGCGAAAACCCCGGAGGCGGCATTGGGCCCTCCGGCCGCCGGCGATGCGGGCCGAGTGGCTGGCACACGGGCGGAAGTTGCGTCGGAACCCCGGCGAGTTCTGGGAGCACCCACTGGGCTCACCGGGCCGTCTCGCCGGGGTAGAGCTCTCCCACGAGCACCAGGACCTGCGGGCCCGGACGAAGGCGACGTACATAGAGATCGCAATGGGGGTCTGTGCCTAGAACGGCACGCGCTTCTGTGCGCCCTTGCACAGGTCGCCGTAGAGGTGAACGAGCGCCCGGTCGACGCGCTTCGTCCGCTCCTCCTGGTCAGGGAGATTGCGGACGACGGACATGCGCTCGAACTCGATGTTGTCGGAACAGGACTTCCGCCCGTCCGGCCAGAAGATGCACCAGAGGTCGTCGCCGGGGCTCCCGGCCAGCCGCCACTTGCCGTCGACTATCTGCTCGACGACCACGCCGTTCCGCGTGCCGAGGACCTGCGGAACCTTCTTGATGTCCTGGGCGACGACGCGGCCGAGGTAGAGCTCCCGATAGAGCCCGTCCGTGTTCGGGCTTGGCGTGGCGGGCTTGTCATCCCACTCGCCACGGATCGTCTTGGATGCGGGCCGGTTCCGATCCGTGATCCGAACGCTGCATTCAGCGGCGTCGACGACCCGGGCCTCCACGTTGATGTCGCTGGCCACGACGACCCCGGGGCCATCCTGCCGGATGCCTGGTGCAGCTCCGGATCGATGCAGCGTCAGGACGCTCTCCTCCAGGCTTTGCGATCGGCATGGTTCCGCCGCAACGAACGACGCCAGGGCGGCCAGAATTGCGACGTTATAGCGGAGCATGGTGTGCCTTCAGCTATCGCGCTCGAAGCGCCCGAAGCCTCGTCTCGTCCTTGGCGACGAATGCAACGAAACCGTCGACCTGTCTCTGACCCGCAGGTTCATGTTCTCCTCCAAAACGGCGGAGTAGCCGACCGTCGGAAACGTTTTTTCCGCCGATGATTCCAAGCCCCTCCGCGCCCCCCTCAAGGACAGCACGGTTAGTCGCCAGGTCAGGGAGGCCAAGGCATTCCTGGACGATCGCGTCCGCGCCTCTCTCGGCGTCCTCCCTATCACCGTCGGTGAGCTCCTCGGCGAGGTACTTCGTCAATCCGACGCGAATGAGGGGCAGCCCGATCTTGGAGCGGATGGTCGGGCCGTAGGCCATGATAGCGGCATCGTAGGCACCGTACAGGTATAGGCGGAAATATTCCTCGTCGTACAGCTGACTAACGTCATAGGAATCGAAGAAGTCGAGCATTCGCGTCTGCGCTCGTACCAGCATCTCAACCTTCTCGTGGGCGGCGGTGACCTCCCGCATCATACGTTCGCGGGCCGACGTCGTATCTCGCGCTTCACGCCGGCGTCGAAGGAACCCGAACAGCATCCTGACCCCACCACCTCAGCATGGACGGTTATGGGCGAGTTCCTGGACGAGGCCAAGCCGGTACCAGCGACGGTCTGGCGCGGAACCAAAACAACTCATCTGGGGATCGACTCCCCCGCCAAAATGTTCTCATTATGTTCTCATAAAAGAATCAGCGGAGACGACCTTGGACGCCTTGGAACGCGAGTACATGGAAGCCTCCGGCGGCGACGCTCGGGACGCCCTGCGCCGGGCCCTGGCCGACGCCATGGAGGAGATCGCCACCGTGTCGGGCCAGGTCAGCCGGGGCTTCGTGCGGGCCCAGCGGCCGGCAGACCTCGCGAGGAAGCTCGGGCCCGAGCGCCGGGCCAGGGAGGCGCCCCGCTAGAGCCAGCGCACGCTCGAACCGAGCGGGATGTTTGCGTAGAGCTTCTGGATCCGCTCGCGAGCCTCCTCCCCGAACCCACCTCCGACGAGCCGGTCCCAACTGCTCGTGCAGATCTTCCTTCGGGTCTTCGCCCTGCCGAGGGTTCGGCAGACGTCAAGCATGACAGCGTCGTCGACGGGCCCGTCGCAGCCGTCCCAGCACTCCGCACTGCTGAGGGCGGATAGCCAGTCGTCGTGCGGGTCACCGTCGGGAACGTTGAGAGGCACGTCCTCCGAAACGCTGTCGAAGATCCTGGCGGCCCGGATCGCCCCCTCGATGGACTCCTTCAGCGTGGCCCTGTCCTCCTCGGTCAGGGCGACGAAGACGCGCTTGCCGATCCTCCGGAAGGTGGCGTCGTCGGGGTACGGGACGGTGGGGAGGTCGGTGGGCATCGTCGGCTTCCGTGCGGTTGCGTCGGAGGCAGGATCGGCGGGCCGCGTTGCCCGAACCCTAACGGGGGTCTGGGCCGGGGAAGGTTCGGTTAACCGGACATGGACCTTGGAGCTGTCGCCGCGGGGGAGGACGCTCTCCATGCGACCGTCACGGCCGAGGCCCCGAGCACCGGATCCCGCGTCGCCAACCACCCCGCCGGAGAGCCTCCGAGTGGGGTCGAAACACGTTTGCGGTTCCGGTTTCGGTTCCGGTAGCCCCTGGAAGGCCCCGCCGGCGAGGCGGCTTTCGAGGCTCTACAGAGGGGAAATAGTGGTGGGCCCGGCAGGACTCGAACCTGCAACCAGACCGTTATGAGCGCGTCGCTGCTGCGCTTGTACGTATGCAGAGTAGATGAAACTGGCCCCGTTTGGCTCGAAAATGCGCGTTTGTTCATGGCCAATCGTTGCCGTTTCATTGCCGCATATTCAACTGGCTTGGGCAAGGGCCTCATTCAAAGGCATGCGCGGTCTGAGCCGTTGCCCATGGTCAAACATGGCAGCAATTTTGGCTTCCCCTACGCTTTTAGGGTCATAGGGACCGTCATGTGAGGCTAGCATGGCCTTTGCTCGCAATGGCGCGGCTGGGTTACCGCTCGCACGAACTCGTCGCAGACCAGCCGCGGGTGCGTGGCAGCCTGAGCCGTTTGCTCAGGGGCGGGAAGGAACGACGCCGATGCAGATCAGCAGGATGGACCTCAGGAGCATTCTCGCAGAAATGCGGGAGCTGTGCTAACGTGGGATTGGTTTGGGGTGCCCCTGAGCCGAACACACTTCCCGCGCTCGCATTTCCACCACATCTACGGCAGACATGGCCAAATCATCGAGTCGAACAAAAATTAAACTACGAGATGTAGCCCTTCAAGAAATCGGCATTCTTGTAGATCAGATAGATAAGCTTCCCAGCGTCATGGATGCTGCGGAGCATCAAGCTGTGTCTGCAGATGTAAATAAAGTCTTCAGGGCCGTTGGAGAGGCCGCCGGGCTGGAAGAGGATGACGCAAGATCAATATTCAATGTATTGCAGAATATTCTCTTGCTGTCTGAGAAGAATGGTTCCGTTGGCAATGCTATTGAGATCCTGCATTCTGGATTACCCGAGGAGCTTGGAAAAAAGTTTTTAACCAGCCGGGAGCGGTTAGAAAAAGCCGCTTCAAAATATGACAGGAGCAATCCAGTTTCTCTGAGTATAAAGGCTCAAAGACTGGCATACCTACGGGAGCGCCTGTATCAGGGCGCTGAAATTACAACTGACATCAGGCCCATTTTTACTCCCGATGCGTCCGAGATTGCTGATCTTGTAATAACGCATGAGCTTTCTGTAAAATATTTTGAGGGCGTAGCAACAAAAAGCATTCATCTTTCACTGGATAACGCCGATCTTGTTGAACTACGTGAAGCTTGCGACCGCGCATTGTTGAAGTCAAAAACTTTGGAAAGAACATTCAAAGACAAGTGGTCAATAGAGGCGCTGGGCGATGAAACCGACCGATAGTTTTGATTTTATCGCTGACGACATACCCTCTAGAGAAAAAAGTCGTATTGCGTATGAGCCCTCAGATCCAGGACTGACCTTGCAAGACCGCGTATGGGTTGGTGACCGAGCTCTCTACCCACGGCGTTCGTTTCTTCGATCCGCAGAGTGGTTCATTGAAAGCCGCGCTCAAGGACTGGATATACTGAAGGACACAGTCGATATCGATCGCTCTGTTCGGGGAGGGGTTCCTGTATTAAAGGGCACTCGTTTTACAATTGCTCAGCTACTTGCCGAGTTGTCTGAGACTCGTGGTCCAGATGAAATTGCCGAGAATTTTGATCTAAGTGCAGATCAAATCAGAAACCTTTTGAACGGATTGGCAATGCTGATGAATAAGCCGCATGGGCGATGATGGCGTCGTTTGTTTTTGACGAATGCTTCGATGATAAGCGAGTGGTCAGAGCTTGTAACGAGCAGGCGAAATGCGTTGCTGAACGGTATCCTGCTCACTTAAAAGGCAAGAAAGATCACCAGATGCTCCCGGAACTGCTTCTGGGTGAGTCACCATTGGTCACAATTGATAACACCATTGTTGAAGAGAATTTCAGGCATATTCCGGAAAGTAATGCAGGCATCATAATTGTTTATCTTCTGACGCCGACGGAGCCCGTTACTTCAAAACTAGCAGCATCTTTGCTGTCCAAATTTAAAATTCTCTATCCCGGCTGGCATGATGAATGCTGGAGGGGAATATGTCTAGAGGTTACGGAAGCTGACGTCGGAATGTGCTCCATCCCTGCCTTTGATGCAGGCAAAATCGTAAGAATTTCGTATCAACAGGAAAATTTTGCTCATTTATTACAAAGTAGCCTTGAAGCAATGCGTTCGAACCAGATTAAGGCTTGTATTATTCCGGTTCTTGAACAAGGCTTGTAATAATAATTATATTATTGTAGAAATCGACTTATGAGGATTCATCTATTTTGGATGGCGCATTTCAATTCTATATCTGAAACATCAGGGTATACCCTGGTGTAGCGTCACGGCGGACGGCCTACTTTGCGTCACATCATGGTTCGGTTTCGCCCATGTGACGCCCGGCGGCTCGAAGCCTAAAGCTCGACGTTACAGCGAGGTGCGCCGACCTGTTTTGGGTCGGCCACCATTTCACGTCTCCACGTCAAGCGCGATCACTCGATGCCCGACAATACCCCTCAGCGGCACGTTGGCTGTCAGGTACTCCTCGACGCGCTCGCCCGTCAGCGGGTCGGTCGCCCAGCCGTCACCCTTGAAGTGCTGATTGAGACCAAGTGTGTGCCAAAGGAAGAGCCGGGCATTCTCGGCCGTGTCGTCGCTGGCCGCATAGCGTGCGAGGCCCATGTGCTCGGAATGAGCCGGATCGTCCTTCACTACGCCGCTGATCAGCGAAGGCGGCATGCTCAGGGTCAGGGCCGGATTTTGCAGGTCCTCACGCCATGGCAGGAGTTTTCGAGCAACCTCGGGGTAGATGGCCTCGATGAGGGCGAAGATGCCTGCCCAATCGGCGCGGGTGCATTCGGCTTGCGGCAGCACGACCAGCCGCCAGCGCATTCCCTCTGCAAGCTTCTCCCGCAGCCATGCGCGATCCTTGCCGATGCCGAGCACAATTTCCGCCCCGCTTCGGCCAATCATGTTGCGTAGCCCATCCGGTCCAGTTACCCAAGCTAGTCGCCGCTCGCTCGCGAAAGACAGCATGCTGAAGTCGGCATCGGCTCGACCCCGCACGACCCGCCCGCAAATGCCTGAGATTGCCTTAGGAGCGGCCCGGCGGTCCTCGAAGAGCTCGACGTAAGCTGCTGGGTCGATGGCGCCGGGGGCGGTGTTGGCATGGTCCACAGTCACGGCCTTGTGCTAGAGCTTGACCGTGAAACGCTACCCCGAACCTTTCGCAGATCCTACTAACCCCGCCACCGAGGCTGAGGGGCTCCGCGCCTGCGTGCATCGGGGCACGAGGGAGATCGGCGGTACCTGCGTCGAACTCGAATGCGGGAGCGAGCGCATCTTGCTCGACCTCGGCCTTCCCCTCGATGCCGACCCCACCCTCGACCCGGCATTGCTGCTGCCCGCCGTTTCCGGGCTGAATGACGTCGACCCGAGTCTACACGCCATCGTACTCTCCCACAGCCACGCCGATCATTGGGGGCTGATACCCCATGCTGGATCGCTCGTGCCGGTCGTAGCCGGTGCCGCCACCCGGCGCATTCTGCGCGCCGCAGCCCCCTTCGTACCCCGGTCGATACCGGTTCAGTTTGGTGAGCGGTACGACGGCCCCACGCTCGCGGACCGAGTGCCCATCACCATCGGGCCGTTCCGGATTACCCCCTACCTCGTGGACCACTCGGCCTACGATGCCTACGCGCTCTTGATCGAGGCAGGTGGACGCCGGTTGTTCTACTCCGGCGACCTGCGTGCACATGGACGGAAGGGCGCACTGTTCGAGCGCCTGCTGCGCCAGCCCCCCCTGGCCGTCGATGCCATGCTGATGGAGGGGTCGAGCCTTGGCCGACTGATTCCAGGGCAGAGCTTTCCAGCGGAAAGTGAGATCGAGGAACGCTTCGTCGAGCGCCTGCGTGCACCGGGCTTCGTCGGGGTGTGTGCGTCGGCCCAGAACATTGATCGCGTCGTCTCAATCTACCGGGCAGCCAAGCGCACCGGCCGAACTCTGGTGTTGGATCTCTACGCGCTCGAAGTCCTACGGGCGACAGGCAACCCGAACATCCCGGCACCCGGCTGGTCCAACCTCGCGGTCTACGTGCCCCAGTACCAGCGCCGCCAGATCGCGCGCAGCGAGCGCTTCGACCTGCTCGCGCCCTACAAACCTTACCGCATCTACCCGGAGGGGCTGAGCGCGCTTGCGCCACATGCCGTGATGCTGTTTCGGCCCGCCATGCTGCGCGACGTGGATGTGCTCAGCCCCGACGTGTGGCCGACCGCGCGAGTGATCTGGTCTCAGTGGGAGGGCTACCTCAAAGACGAGGCGGGGTCAGGGGCAAAGCTCCGCGCCGAGTTGGCCGCACGCGGGGTCGGCCTCGAAGTAATACACACCTCCGGCCATGCCAGCGTTGATGATCTCAAGCGGCTTGTGGAGGCGGTGCAGCCGCAGGCGCTCGTGCCGGTCCACACTTTCGCGGGTGACCAGTTTGCAGACCATTTCGGATCAAGCGTCGTGCGTTGCGGTGATGGCGAATGGTGGCCGGTCTGACGGCCGAGCTATTCCTCAGCCCTGGCCGCGCGATGTTTGGCAAGCCAGCCGGTGAGATCGGATCGTTCGTGATCTGAGAGCCTCTGCAGAGCGTCCCGCAGGCTTTGGCAGAGGGCGTCGCGCACCGGGTGCGGGCCCTCGGCATACTCTTCCGGCTCGCCCGAGTGTCGTGCCCGTCGATGTTCGAAGAAGAGGCACAGCCACAATTCGAAGGCTGTTCCAGGCCAGTGGCCAGTTGCAGTAGCGTGCGAGAGCTTCGCGTTGGCGAAGGCGCTGAGCTTCGTAATGCCGATCTCTTCCGCAACTTCGTAGCCGTTGAGCAGGTCCATCAGCTCGATGGAGTCGTTCCAGTGGAAGGGGTTCGGGATCGCGTCGAACCGGCCGCCTCGAACCGCGTCAATCCAGCCTTCACTGGCGGCGACCTGTGGTTCGGCACGGAAGGCTGAGTTGGTCCGCCACAGGCCAAAGCCAAGGTGGAACAGGTCGATCTGGTCGGCAAAGGGCAGTGCCCGAAGCGCGCCGAGGTCGAGACGCCCGGCACGCGGGTTGTAGTCCACGAGGGCGACCACGGCGCGCACATCCTCGATGCGGTCCGAGACGGGAAGCCGCTGAATCTTGGCCTGTGCCAGTTCGCTCAGACCGTTCAGAAGCCCGAGCCGTGCCTTTTGCCGGAGTTGGCTTTGAAGCTCGCAGGCGAAGGTCGGCAGGGTGCCACGCAGATCCTCGAAGTAGCGAGACAGCTGAGCGGCCACGCCCTCGACACCGCCGCCGAGCCCGTACTTGACCTCGATCAGCGCAGGCGCCAACGCGTCACTCGTGATGCGGCGGTCGCCGGGCCAGTAGACGCCGACCACGTCGGTGCGCCCCTTGCCCTCCTCGGCGATGCCCTGCCGATCGACGGCGATGTAGTCGGAGTTCAAGCTCTCACGGTTGTTCACCCGCACGAGAAGCTGCTCGAACTCGATCTCCTTGCCGCGCGCCGCGTGCAGGGCGATGCGCTGTTTGATGTGCGGTACCTCAGTCTCGCAGAAGGCAGCGACCTGTTCTGTCACCCGCACGTCGAGGCCCTGTGTGCCCCAGAACTTCTCGTGCGACAGCAGGCGATAGCCTTCACGCAGGCGCTTCACACTGACCAGGCGCTGACCCTTGCAATAAACATCGAGGATGTCGGTTCTGATTTCTGCGATAAGGTCCCGGTCCTGCTGAACCAAAGTGAGAAGCGGAGTAAGCGGCCCTGCGATGAGATCGGCTTCAAAGGCGGCTTCGAGGATACGGGGCAGGCGCAGGCTGTTGCTCACGGGCGAATCCGACTTAAAGGGGCGTTGACGGCGGCTATTGGTACTGTGGTTTGTACCGTGGGCCTACCACCCTGAGGTGACAGCCCATGGCCCACATTGGATATGCCCGCGTTTCGACTATCGACCAGGATCTTGACGGGCAACTTGCCCGCCTCACGGCCGAGGGCTGTGGTCCGCCCCCATTGAAGTGGTCCGCCCTTTGGTATGGCTTTTAAGCCTGGAGGACGGACAAGATGGCAAAGCACCCGAAGCCCGAGGAGATCGTTG
>NZ_LMMI01000044.1:0-8785 GCF_001422775.1 Methylobacterium sp. Leaf87
CCGGCAATGCGCTGGGGCTGACCTACGACGCGTTCCGCGCGCTACCTGCCGATCGCCTCGCCGCCGAGCGGACGCGGATTGCCGCGATGTTCGCCGATTCGAAGCCCCACTTCCTCATCGACACGATCGCCGACCTGCCGGGCGTGGTGAACGACATCAACGAGCTGCTGGCGGCAGGACGCATGCCGCAGGCCTGCTGAACTGATTCGTGACGGCCGGGCGTCATCTCGCGTGCCCGGCCGAAAGACTTGATCGTCACTCCACGGCTATACGCCGAGGATTGATTTCGGCTGTACTCAATGCTCGCGATTTACGCGGTGCAATGGTTCGTAAATAGGCAATACATGCAAAAAACCTAGACTTGATTGTAAAATATTTTGTCTTTCTACTGTTATGTATCAGATCGTAAAGACGTCGGAACGACAAGACCCCGGAGTATCGTCTATGAAAATCCTTGGCCTCCTCGCTCTGACCTTCGCGCTCACCACCGCCTTGAGCACCACCGCGGCCGTATCGGCTGCCGAGCGCACCAAGCTCACGATCTACACCGCCCTGGAAAACGACCAGCTCGGCCCGTTCAAGGCTGGAATTGAGCGGGCGGTGCCCGAGGTCGAGGTGGTCTGGGTCCGGGATTCGACGGGCGTCATCACCGCCCGGTTCCTCGCCGAGAAGGACAATCCCCGAGCCGACATGGTGATGGGGCTCGCCGCCTCCAGCCTGCTGATGTTCGAGAAGCAGGGCCTGCTTGCCACCTATGAGCCGAAGGGCGCCAGCGACCTCAAGCCCGCCTTCCGGGATTCCGTCGGCCCCTACAGCTGGACCGGCACGGACGCCTCGATCGGCGTGATCTGCTTCAACACCGCGGAAGCCGAGAAGAATGGCGCGAAGACCCCCGTGCAATGGGTCGACCTCCTGGTGCCGTCCCTCAAGGGCAAGGTGGTGATGCCGCATCCGGCCTCCTCGGGCACCGGGTACCTGCTGGTCGCCGGTTGGCTCCAGGGCATGGGGGAGGAGGCGGGCTGGGCTTTTATGGACAAGCTCCACGAGAACATCGCCGCCTACCTGCACTCGGGTTCGGCGCCCTGCGTCCAGGCCGCCCGTGGCGAGCGCACCGCCGGCCTGTCGCTGGACATGCGCGGTGCTGCGGAGAAGACCAAGGGCGCGCCGCTGGCCGTCGTCGTTCCCGTCGACGGCACGGGCTGGGACGAGGAAGCCTACGCCATCGTCGGCACCACCAAGCACCTGGACCTCGCCCGCAAGGTCGCCGACTGGGGCGCGACCAAAGCGGCCAATGAACTCTACGCCAAGAGCTACGCGGTCGTCGCTTACCCCGGCGTCGCCAACGTGCCCGCGAACTACCCCGCCAATGCCGAGGCTGCGATGATCAAGAACGATCTCGGCTGGATGGCCGACAACCGCGAGCGGGTGCTCGCCGAATGGTCGCGCCGCTACGAGGCCAAAGCCGCTAAGAAGTAGAGTTCGTCCCAACGAGAACGCGAGAGATCGAGGGTGCTGCCATGACGCTTCGCGACGAGACGCCGTTCCTCAGTGTTTCGGGATTGTCGAAGCGCTACGGTGCTTTCACGGCCCTCGATGGGATCGACCTGAAGATCGCGCGGGGCGAGTTCGTCTGTTTCCTCGGCCCTTCCGGCTGCGGCAAGACGACCTTGCTGCGCATGATCGCCGGGCTCGACCGGCAGGATGAGGGGCGCATCGAAATCGGTTGCCGCGACGTCTCGTCGGCCCCGCCAGCCGAGCGCGACTTCGGGATCGTGTTCCAATCCTATGCCCTGTTCCCGAACCTGACCGTCGCGGCAAACGTCGCCTACGGCCTCGTCAACATGCGGATGCCGAAGGCGCGGATCGCCGCGCGGGTGGCCGAGCTCCTGTCCCTCGTCGGCTTGCCCGAACAGGGAGCCAAGTATCCGGTTCATCTCTCCGGCGGTCAGCAGCAGCGGGTGGCGCTCGCCCGGGCCCTTGCCACCTCGCCCTCCCTGCTGCTGCTCGACGAGCCGCTCTCGGCGCTCGACGCCAAGGTGCGAGCGCGGCTCCGCGACGAGATCCGGCAGCTGCAGAAACGCCTCGGCATCACGACCATCATGGTCACCCACGACCAGGAGGAGGCGCTCGCCATGGCGGATCGGGTCGTGGTGATGAACCGCGGCGCGATCGAGCAGGTCGGCACGCCCGAGGACATCTACCGGCAGCCCGCCTCGGCGTTCGTGGCCGACTTCATCGGCGCGATGACCTTCCTCGACGCAACCGTCGGAAGCGCCCGCGAGATCCGGGTCGGGAGCGTCGACCTCGTCTGCGAGGACGGGCGTGGCTTCATTCCCGGCAGTCCCGTGCGCCTCGGCTTCCGCCCAGAGGAGATCCGTGTCGGCAACGTCGTCCCCACCGACGTCAACGCCATCGAGGTGCGGGTGCGCAGCCTTGAGTTCCTGGGCTCGTTCTACCGCGCCCGCCTGGAGCCCAGCCGCGACCTCGGCGGAACGCTGGTCGCCGACCTCTCGGCCAACCTGCACCGCGACCTCGCCCTCAGCGAGGGCCAATACCTCTACGTTTCCCTGCCGCCGACGGCACTCCGGGCCTTCCCGGCGACCACGTACGCGTGAGGCCGGCCATGTCCGACGCCACCCTCGCCTTGCCCCGGTCGGAGGCCGTGCCGGCAAAGCGTCGTGCCGTTTCCGAAAGCACGGTCGGTATCGCGCTCATCGCGGGCCTGTGCCTGGTTCTCGTGCTCGTCATCGCCCTGCCGCTCGGCGCACTGCTGATCAAGAGCCTGGAGGCCCCGGACGGCGGGATGGCGGGCCTGTCCAACTTCCACGCCTACTTCGCCACGCCGACGCTGGTCGATGCGCTTCTCAACAGCCTCACCGTGGCCGGCAGCGTCGTCGCGATCGTGGTGCCGCTGGCCTTCGGCTACGCCTATGCACTCACCCGCACGGCGATGCGGTTCAAGGGGCTGCTGCTCGCGCTCGCCCTGCTGCCGCTGTTCGCGCCCTCCCTGCTGTCGGGTATCGCGCTCACCTACATCCTCGGCAACCAGGGTTTCCTGCGTGGAATCCTGTTCGGCCGAACCGTCTACGGGCCGATCGGCATCACCATCGCGGAATGCCTCTACGCGTTCCCGCACGCGGTGATTATCCTCGTCACCGCGCTCGGGCTCTCAGACGGGCGCCTCTACGAGGCCGCCTCCGCCATGGGGACGAGCCGCCTGCGCACCTTCCTCACCGTGACCCTGCCCGGCGCCCGCTACGGCCTCGTCAGCGCCGCCTTCGTGGTCTTCACCCTCGTCGTCACCGATTTCGGCATCCCGAAGGTGATCGGCGGCCAGTACGCGGTGCTCGCCACCGACGCCTACCGGCAAGTCGTCGGCCAGCAGAACTTCCCGATGGGGGCCGTCGTCGGCCTCCTGATGCTGGTGCCGGCGGTGCTGGCCTTCGTCGTCGACCGGCTGATCCAGCGCCGGCAATCGTCCCTGCTCTCGGCCCGCTCGGTGCCCTACGAGCCTAAAGTCCGTCCGGCCCGCGATCGGCTCGTGCTCGCCTACGCTGTGCTGGTGGCCGGGGTGATCGTGGGGACCTACGGCGTCGCGGTCTGGGCCTCCTTCATCCGCTACTGGCCCTACAACCTCGGCCTGACGCTGGACCATTACGACTTTGCGGCCGCCGACGCCGATGGCTGGTCGCCCTACTGGAACTCGCTGGTCATGGCGCTCTCGGTCGCCGCCATCGGCACGGTGGTCGTGTTCTGCGGCGCCTACCTCATCGAGAAGCTTAAGCTGTTTCCCGCCGGCCGCGCCTTCGCGCAACTCCTGGCGATGCTGCCCCTCGCTGTCCCCGGCCTCGTGCTGGGCCTCGGCTACGTGTTCTTCTTCAACGCGCCCTGGAACCCGCTGAACGTCCTCTACGGAACCCTGGCGCTGCTCGTGATCAACACGCTCGCGCATTACTACACCGTGGCCCACGTGACGGCGACGACGGCACTGAAGCAGATCGACCCGGAATTCGAAGCAGTGTCGGCATCGCTGAAGGTGCCGTTCTGGCAGACCTTCCGTCGGGTCAGCCTGCCGATCTGCATGCCGACGGTGTTGGAACTGGCCGTCTATCTGTTCGTCAACGCAATGACGACGGTCTCGGCGGTGATCTTCCTCTACGGGCCGAGCACCAAGCTCGCGGCCATCGCCATCGTCCACATGGACGAAGCCGGCACGACGGCCGCCGCCGCCGCCATGGCGAGCGTAATCATGGCGACGGCCCTCGCGGCACGCCTCCTCCTCGCCCTGGTTCATCGCTTCGTCCTCGTCCGGGCCCAGGCGTGGCGGCGCCGGGAGGTCGCGGCATGACCGGAACGGTGCTGCTCCTCGATCTTGCGGGCTGGGTCGCGCTCCTGCTCTGGGGCATCCACATGATCCGCACGGGGGTGCAGCGCGCCTTCGGCGGCGATCTCCAGCGCGTGCTGGGCGCCAGCCTGAATCACCCGGTCAAGGCGATGCTCACCGGCCTGGGCGTGACGATGCTGCTGCAGAGCAGCACCGCGACGGGGCTGATGGCCACGGCTTTCGCGGCCGGCGGGTTGGTGGAACTGATGCCGGCCCTGGCAGTGATGCTCGGCGCCAACGTTGGGACGGCGCTCATCGTCAAGGCTTTGTCGTTCGACGTCGCGATGGCGGCGCCCGTGCTCGTCCTCATCGGGGCGGTGGCCTTTCGCCGGGCTTCGGGCGCGAAGGGCAAGGCAATCGGACGAATCGCCATTGGCCTCGGCCTCGTCCTGCTGGGGCTGATGCGGATGGTGGAGACGCTCGCACCCTACGGCGAAGCGCCCGGGCTTCGGGTGATCCTCGCCATCGTCGCGGCTGATCCAGTCATCACCGTGCTCCTCGCCGCGCTGTTCGCCTGGGTGGCCCATTCCAGCGTCGCTGTGATCCTGCTCGTCGCCGCGCTCGCCGGGCAGGGCATGGTCCCGTCTGAGACCGCACTCGCCCTGGTGCTGGGGGCCAACCTCGGCAGCGCCCTCAATCCGATGATGGCGACCCGCGAGCCCGCCGGCCGCCGGGTGGCGCTCGGGAACCTGCTGGCGCGCTTCGCAGGCTGCCTCGTCGCGCTGCCCCTGCTCGGCTGGATCGCGCCGCCGATCGAGGCCATGGCGGGAGATCCGCGCGTCGCCGTGGCGAATTTTCACCTCGCCTTCAACGGGGTTCTCGCCCTCGCCGCCTTGCCACTGCTGGGACTGCTGGCCAAGCTGCTCCGCCGGCTGCTGCCGGAGGTGGAGACGGCGCCCGGCGCCGTGCGTTGCCTGCCACTAGTTGTGGACCATACCGAAATGCCCTCCATGGCGTTAGGCGACGCCTCCCGCCACGCCCTCCGCATGGCCGACCTCCTTGAGGGCATGCTGCGCGACGCTATCCGCCTGTTGCGGGGCGACGGCCTCGCCGCCGAGCGGATGCGGGCCGCGGAGCGCAAGATCGAGGGCCTCGGCGCGGAGTTGCAGCGCTACCTCGCCCGGCTCGACGCGGACACCTTGAACGAGGCCGAGGAGCGCCGGCTCGCCAGCCTGATGAGCTTCACCATTCAGATCGGGCATGCCGGCGACGTCCTGGCGCGCAACGTCGCGACGCAGATCGGCAGACGGCGCAAGCTCGGCGCGGCGTCGGCCGATTCCCTCGAACTAGCAGGCCTCCTCGACCGGCTATCGGTCAACCTGCGCAACGCGGCGTCGCTGCTCGTTACCGAGGACGACCGCGCGGCGCGCCGCCTAGCCGCGGAGAAGCGGGCATTCCGGGCGATGGAAGAGGCTCACGTCGCCGCCCATGTCGCCTGGCTTCGCAAGGAACCGGCGCGGGACGATGCGGCCTGGACCGTCGGCCTTGATCTGCTGCGCGACCTCAAGCGGATCAACGACCACCTGGTCGCCGCCGCCGCCTATCCGATCCTGCGCAACAGCGGCGAACTCCTCGACAGCCGGTTGCGCGGCACCGCACCGGCCGGGGCCGCGCCCCGCCTGCCCGCGCTGACACCTCCGCCGGCCCCGATCGGAGGCGTGCCGTGATGGATGGCGCGATTGATCTGTCACGTCGCCGCCCGGAGATCCTTGTGGAGGAGTTCGACGACGGGACTTGCGAAAGCCGGTCCGAGGCGTCCTGCGGCGGCCGCCTAACCATCGACCTCGGCGCGATCTTGCGCAATTACCGCGCGTTGATCACGCGCGCCTCCGGCGCCCGGGTTGCGGCGGTCGTCAAGGCCGATGCCTATGGGCTCGGTGCCGGACGGGTTGCGCCCATGCTTGCCTCGGCGGGATGCGACACCTTCTTCGTGGCTCAGGTCCAGGAAGGGATCGCGCTCCGGCGCGACCTGCCAACGACCCGGATTCTCGTCCTGAACGGTGCCGCGCCGGGGGCGGAGGCAGCTTGCCTCGCCCATCGCCTGGAACCGGTGCTGAACGGCTGGGACGCGTTCGAGGCGTGGTCGCGCGCGGCACGCATCGCCGGCCTTCGCGGAACTTGCGCGGTCCAGTTCGACACCGGCATGGCACGCTTCGGCTTCGCCCTCGCCGACGCAGAGCGCCTGTCCGCGCGGATCGCAAGCACGGACCACATGACGGTCGGGCTCGTCATGAGCCATCTCGCTTGCGCCGACACCCCGGAGGATCCGGCCAATCCGGCACAGCGCGATGCGATGACGGCGCTGCGGCCGATCTTCCCGACGGCGGCGTTCAGCCTCGCGGCATCGTCGGGGATCTTTCTCGGGTCGAGCTATCATCTCGACCTCGTTCGGCCCGGGGCCGCACTTTACGGCGTGGCGCCCGTCCCAGGCGACGCGAACCCGATGGCTCCGGTCGTGCGGCTGGAAAGCAGGGTCGTGCAAGTGCGGACCGTACCCGGGGGCACCGGGATCGGCTATGGGCACGCCGCCCGGGCACCCGGCCCGATGCGCCTCGCCACGCTGGCGGTGGGCTACGCCGACGGCCTTCCGCGCAGCCTGTCCGGGCGCGGCTCCGCCTGGCTCCAGGGCCTGCGGCTACCGGTGGTCGGACGCGTCTCGATGGACAGTCTCGTCGTGGATGTGAGCCGTGCCCCCGAAGGCGCCGTTGCCCACGGCGATTTTCTGGACCTGATCGGACCGGCCAACGGGGTTGACGGCGTGGGGAAAGAGGCCGGCACCATCGGCTACGAGGTCCTGACCAGCCTCGGACGCCGCTATGCCCGCCGGTATCTGGCTTGAGGAGGACTGCGCGATGCGGATTCTGGTTCTTGGCAGCGGCGTCGTCGGCGTCACCTCCGCCTATTACCTCGCCAAGGCCGGACACGCAGTGACGGTCCTCGACAGGCAGGCGGGGTCCGGGATGGAAACGAGCTTCGCTAATGCGGGGCAGGTCTCACCTGGTTACGCCGCGCCCTGGGCGGCCCCGGGCATCCCCGTCAAGGCAATGAGGTGGTTGCTCATGCGCCACCGGCCCCTCGTGTTGTGGCCCCTGTTCGAACCGCGCCTGTACGGCTGGCTCGCGAGCATGCTGGCCAACTGCACCGAGGAGGCCTACGCGCGCAACAAGGGCCGCATGGTCCGTCTCGCGGAGTACAGCCGCGACGTGCTGCGCGACCTGCGCCACGACACAGGAATCGCCTACGATCACCGAGAGCGCGGCACGCTGCAAGTCTTCCGGACGCAGAAGCAGCTCGACCACGTCGGCGACGACACCCGTGTCCTTGACGCCTACGGCGTGGCGTATGTTGTCCTCGATCGCGCCGGATGCGTCGCGGCGGAGCCGGCCCTCGGAGCCGTTCGGGAGAAGATCATTGGCGGTCTGCGGTTGCCGGGGGACGAGACCGGTGACGCGCATCTCTTCACCAGGGAACTCGCCCGCCTCTGCGAGGGGCTCGGCGTCGTCTTCCGCTACGGGGTGAACATCGACGGCCTGGAGGCGGACGGCGGACGGGTTGTCGCCGTGCGAGCCGGCCTGGACCGCTTCGAGGCGGATGCCTACGTCGCCGCGATGGGAAGCTACACGCCCGCCTTACTTCGGCCCCACGGGATTCGCCTGCCAGTCTATCCGGTGAAGGGCTACTCGCTGACGCTCCCAGTGACGGCCCCCGACGCCGCGCCAGTCTCGACGGTGATGGACGAGACTTTTAAGGTGGGGATCACCCGGCTCGGCGAACGGATCAGGGTCGGCGGCACGGCGGAACTTGCGAGCTTTAGCCAGACCCTGCGGGGGCCACGCCGGGCCACGCTTGAACGCAGCATCGGGGACCTGTTCCCATGTGGCGGCAACCTGTCGGAGGCGTCGTTCTGGACAGGGCTACGGCCAATGACGCCGGACGGCACACCGATCGTCGGTGCGACGAGCCTCAAGAACCTGTTCACGAACACCGGGCACGGCACGCTCGGCTGGACAATGGCCTGCGGCTCCGCGCGATTGCTCGCCGATCTGGTCTCAGGCCGCGCGCCGGACATTGATTGCCGGGATCTGGCGCAGGCACGTTATGCGGCCTAGGTCGTGTGGACGGATTTGATGAGGATGAATGCGAGGGCGAGGGAGACGAACGCTGCGAAGCTCGCTCTGGTCTTCTCGCAGCGTAACGCGATGCGTTTGAAGCGTTTGAGCTTTCCGAAGGTCTGCTCGATGCGCGCCCTGGTCCGGTAGAGGGCTTTTGGAAGTACGCGTCCGGTGATGGCCGCGGTCGACGGCATCGCGCACTCGGCTGAAGCCTGACCTTAATGCTGGCGTTAAGGTCAGCGGGTCGGGGCGATGCGGGTCGAGGTGCTTGAGGGGGCCGAACGACGGC